>JACPBN010000050.1 GCA_016180275.1 Candidatus Woesearchaeota archaeon | reverse complement strand
TCACAAAATCAGCAAGAGATGTTTTTACTGATAGAAAATTTTATTCAAGGCATATCTCTCCTTTCATTGGATGATAACTCATGCAAAGCCTATGGCCAAAAATATTCAGAGTTAAAAAACCAAGGTAAGTTGACTTCTGAATTTGACTTAATTATAGGTTGTATTGCTCTTGCCAATAATGCAGCACTCATAACAAAAAATCCCAAAGATTTTGTTAATATTAGCGGGTTAAATGTAATAAGTGTATATTGATTATTTTGTATTTGTTTAGCTCTTTTATCTCTTCCAGCTCATCTCGCATTAATTTGTGAATCATAGTTCATGAATCCTGGTTCACATTTTTCTTATCTATGTTATTATCTTTTAGTGATAAAAATACAAAAGTTTATATACTAAAACATAACTTCTTCCCAGTAACAACATTATATTTGAGGTAAGAACTGATTTTTTGAAAATCACTAATCATTAGCGATTTTCAAAATTGGGGTAGAGATTTGAGGTAAGATGGAAAAAGATAAAGCTAGGTATTTGTACTTAGATTTACCTAGTTTGCAGAATATTCTTGCAAATTTCGGTTCATTGATATCTTATAATAATTCTGACAAAAAAACAATCATCGCTAAATTTTCTGCTAGAAGATATGATATCAGATCATTCTCTCACGCTTACCTCAGATCAACTTTGGGGGTAGTTCTTGGCTTTAATCAAGCTAGGGCTGCCTCCATAGTCTTTTCATTTTTTGCAATTAAACAATTTTCAGAATTAAAAGAATCAATTTTCATGGTGATAAACTAAATGGCAGCCGGCACAATAGATGACATAGTAGATGAAGAAAAGCTCAAGCAAAAGGGCATCCCTGAAGGTTTGTCAGCTGAAGATGCACATAATCTAGCAGGCAAGAAAGAAGAAAACTTGGAAGACAAAGTTAGCACATTTTCCCTCAAGAGCATGTTTGACTTGGCAGCAACAGCAGCATTAGGCATTTACAGTGGTGGGTTAATTAACTATGCAAGCGTAGCTGGTGTATATGCTTTAGTTAATTGGGTGTTAAATAAGTCTAAGACTACAAAAGAAGGCATATTATCTGAATTCAAAACTGCTGGCATAGTAACAGTTCAATTAAGTTCAGCATTTAAATTCTTGAACTATATGGGATCATTAGGCACAGGTTTAGTTTCACAATTTGGATATTCTTTATTGGGGATTAGTTTAATCATTCCTGCATTTAATTTACTCGTGCATACAGCTGATTATTTCTTTAAATCAGGAAAATCTTTGTTAAATTATATAGTAAAGCCTTGGAAGATTTTTTCCTATTTTGGCGAGCTTTATAGAAATAGGTTGAAATCAGAATTTTTATCTTCAACAGCAAGCACTTATTTGGTGGCTCCTGCAATTGCAGCAATTCCTATTGCAACCCCATTGCTTCATCTGGAGAAATACGAAATTGCAGTAAGCTCAGCTGTAAGGTATGCATATAGGATGTCTCTAGGCGGCGGTCATGAAGGCAAAGATGCAGACAACAGGCCATTCCATAAATATCTGATAGATGATTATTTCACCTGGCCAGCAGATGCAAGAAAGAAAAGAGAAGAAGAAGATCACAAAAAGAAGCAAGGAGAAGAAACTCAAAAGAAAGAACAGCAGCAGCAAATGCAGCAGCAGCAGATGCTTCAGCAATTGATGCAAGGGCAGGGAGCAAGGTAATAATAAAATGATTTGGAGCTTAAAAAAAATAATCGCAAAAATAAATCACAAACAATAATAAAAAAACCAAAATAAAATAAACAGAAAAAAAATTATCAACCTAAAAATAAGGAGGATTCAAGAAAGTTTAACCAAAGAGTTGCGGTGTTGAGCGAAGCGAAACACCTCGATGGTTTGATTAAACTTTAGTGAAACTAAAGTTTATGGCAGAACAGAATCCAAAAGAAGAGCATAAAAGTGAAGAGAAAAAACCTGAAGCACCTACAACTCAATCAGGCAGCATAGATTCATTAGTCAATACACTTTTTTACGGTGCAATAGGCGCAGGCAGCCTGGCTCTTGGATATAATGCCTTTGGCACAACTGGCCCCTCATTAGGTGTAGGTTTTGGTGTTGGCCAGTATTTCAGCAACTTAAAAACAGGAGTAAAAAATACTGTTAAAGACATCTCCTTATCTACTTTATTAGGTACAGCAATGGGCGGATTAATATACTATGGTTTAGGTGCAGCATCAACATATTTATTTGGAATTCCTTTTGAGCAGTTCTCTACAATTGGTAAAATCGCATACATGTATGGCATATTGCCTCCATTTATGCTTGCACAATATGCAACTGAATATATCCTGAAGGCAAAAGGCGTATTGGCTTACTTAAAAGACATAGTATTGCATCCGTTCAGAACAATCAAAGATACTTACAATTATGTTGCAGATAAAATGAAAGAAACATTTGTGCCTGTTGCATTATATGGACAGCCATTATTTGCTGTAGTAGCTGCATTCCCCGTACAAATTACCGGATATCTCTCCAAATTTATTGGCTATTTTAATCCTATAACTGTAAGAGATGCAATATTTGGGATAGGAGATGCAGTCTATGGATTCATGACTGCAAAGAAAGATAACAAAGGCAAGAAAAAAGAAGAGCATGCACCGGCAATGCATCCAGGATTAACTCCGCATCCAGCATAAAAATTAATATAAAACTATTTAAAGAAATAAAAAATATAGTAAAACAAAAAACACGAAAATGTCGGAAACACTAGAACATAAAATGGAAGAACTGCCAGCATCAGCTCCTCAGGCTGCAGATGCACATTCAAAGCCTGCAGGTGAAGTCTCTGGTTTAGAGAGGGTAGCATTAGGCACTTTTAGCGCAGGCTGGAAGGCTCCTGTTACATATCTATTATTGGCCGGTTCAGCAGCTTATACTTATAAGCAGATAAAAGAAACAGCATTGAGCACTCCCCTATATGCCAAAAACTTCTTGACAGCAACAGCAGGCTTTCTGCAAAATCTCATCACATCGCCAAGAAAGATTCTTTCATCATATGGCGCTGCATCTCCTGGCGCAGAAAAAGGAATGCCTCATCCTGCGCATTAAAAATAAAATTGAGTATGTGCATAGCAGCTGCCGCCAATTTAGTTGGCACAAATCCAGTTAAAGAAGCCAAGTTGCGACGGGCAAGACCTTCTAACTACACATTCATAAACACTCACGCAATGCTTTACTATTATCACATCTACTATCTGAGCGTAGAGGAGGAGCAACTTTTCTACCAAACGAGAGAGTGCCAACGGCGGCAGCTGCTTCGTAAATCTTACTGTGCATATACAAAATTGAGAAATATTATTAAACAGAAAATAAATATCTTTTTAAATTAATTATAACAAATTAGAATTTAAATCTTTACTTTATCTCAGCATCTTTTCCAATGCTCTGCCCTGGCATGCCCTTCTCAAAGACTGCTCGCAAAGCCCCTTTATTTCCATGCGCGCTTGCAATCTTGCCGGCAATAGAATTGCCTTTCTGAGTCAGAAATATAACTTCTTTGCCTACTAGCTTTGAAGCTTTCTCCCTGTTATCTACTCCGTCAGCTACTAATAGCATCTGGTTATTTGTCTGTGTATGCTTTCCGCCTTTTCACCGGTCAAATACATTGCTTATAGGAAATTATATATATTCTTCGCGTATAACTCATTTAATGTTAGCTCGTAAACTCGGAAAGTTCAGAATAATATTTGAAAGAGATGATTATAACTACATCTCAGATAAGCGTAAAATTGATGAAATTAGTAATATAATAATATACAGGATATCAAATCCTGATGGGCAAGAGAAATTCCACAAGGAAACTATAGAAACATTTCTTGCAAATCTTAAAAGATTTTATGGATGGCTTAATGCTAAAAATATTACTGACCTAAAGCAAGGTTATTTGAAAGCATCTGCTATATTATCTATTATTTCAAATTTATTGTCCAAGCCTATTTATGTCAGAACAAACACCAGCAGTAAATACCTAAAAAAATTTAATAAGGTGTTTTTATATAGCCTGTTAAAAATGTATCAAGGAATAAAATTAGTCTTTGATCCGGATATTCTCTCATATACAAATATTGAGAATAGACAGCTGGCACGATATTTTCTTGACAGGCAAGAGGGGTTATCAAGAATATATGCATTTAATGTAAAGGGATATTACTCTGCTGGGCGCTTAGCTAAGCTGGATAAGAAAGATTTAGTAGATGTTCTGGGTTTACTAATCCGTAATAGGGATGTAAGGTCACTACAAGGGTCACAAAAAGGTTGGCTTGATTATGGCTCTGGTAAAAATCATCCCAGAGTGCTTGCAAAAAAAAGCCTATTTGGCCTATTTGGCAGAGTTAGAGTTTTTTATATCTTTACAGAACGTGAACATAGGGATTATGAGAGATTTCTGAGAGAAGCTCCTAACGAGCCTGTATTCGAGGAAGCAGCTTTATAATAATCAGCTAACTTTTTTAATACCATGAAGAACTGCTCCTCTTTGCCAATCTTAACTTTCTGTTCTAAGTATACACCGGAGTTATTTATACTTCCCAAATGCCCTCTGAATATGTAGAATAGTTTCTCTCCAAGGTTCGTTGGCAACGAGTTTGGCAATTTTAATGCACCTAATGTCTCTCTCATGCTGGCAGGATCATCTCCTGCATAAATCACTAGCAAATGTCTTTGGGACTGAGGAACAACTAAAGCAACATATTCTCTTGGTTTATCTCTTCCAAGCTCTAGCAACTCGGCAGCTATTGTGGCTCCATTGTCAATTGTGGGGTAAGATGCATTTATGGTATATCTGCAATCTTCACTTCTCAACAAATCAGCCAAATTTTTTAATCTCCACATAAAAATGAAAAAACACTATTTATTTATAAATGTTTTGTTACTAAACAGTAGACTCTATTTGTAATTATCTAATGTATTTATCTCATAATGCAATTTAATCTCTCTTTCTCTATAATCTTACTTCTTTCCTCTTTCTTCATAATAAGTTTCAAGTTCTTTATCCCATTCCTCATGCAGCAATTTTCTGATAACTTTCTCTTCTCCGATCTCAAAAATATCATGCATTATGTTTGCCATAAGCAGATGTATAAGCTCGTGCGCATAAGTCTTGGAAAACTCATCTATAAACTTGTCTTCATCATTGGAAATCCTCCAGATATATTCAATATTAATCTCGATCAGGCTGTGGATCTCATCCAACTGCCCATACAATGCATCAGGCAGCTGCTTAGTAAACTGATGCCTGCTGTGTATCTTTTTGTTGTTGATTTTCATTAAAAAATCAGTAATCTGCTATTTTATAAAAGCTTTTTGATACTAATTCTATTTCACAGCAAGAAAAACAATGTCACAGGCAGTAACAAGCATCCCATTGCATGGTTTCTTCCTACATTTACTGAAACAGGAATTATGCCGAGTGCAGCACTTATAATCATTATCAGCAATCCTTTCCAACCTGAAAAAACA
>JACPBN010000049.1 GCA_016180275.1 Candidatus Woesearchaeota archaeon | reverse complement strand
AGGTATCTAAAAGTTAAGGATATAGTTGGCATACTAAAAACCAATCAAGAAGATGCAGCAGCTTTCAGCAAACGTGTAAAACAGATAAGAGAAGAGTTAGGCAAAGGGATGGAAAAGAGGATGGAAGATATACGTTCTAGGCTAGTATCAAGAAAGAGGTAATTATAGCTCCAGCAAGCTCTTCTGCTTTTCTTTTTTTATCTTATTGACTATCTTATTTAACTCCTCCTTATCAATTTTTTTTCCAAACTTATTTTTTTCATTACTGGGTTCTGATGTTTTATTCTCCTTCAGCTCTTCCTCTAACCTATCCCCAATCTCATCTTCAACTTCAAGCATTTCCATTATTTGCCTGCTCCTATGGATGACAGATTCAGGCATTCCTGCTAATTTTGCAACATGGATGCCGTAGCTCTTATCTGTTCCTCCAGCCACAATTTTGCGCAAAAAGACAATATCATTCTCTTTCTCAAGCACAGCTATATTATAATTTTTAATGTTAGAAAAATGCTCAGCTAACTTATTTAACTGGTGGTAATGCGTTGCAAACAAAGTTTTTGCCTTATTGTGCTCATGCAGATGCTCAGCAACTGCCCACGCAATTGAGATGCCGTCAAATGTTGAAGTGCCGCGTCCAATTTCATCCAAGATGACCAGAGACTTTTCTGTTGCATTATTCACGATATTCGCTGTCTCATTCATCTCAACCATAAATGTGCTTTGGCCATGAGTAAGATCATCATAAGCTCCAACACGAGTAAAAATCCTGTCAACAATTCCAATTTCTGCTTTTTTTGCCGGAACAAAACTTCCAATCTGCATCATTAAAACAATTAGGGCAACTTGTCTCATATATGTTGATTTTCCTGCCATATTAGGGCCAGTGATTATCTGCAGCCTATTACTGCCCTCTAACAGACAATTGTTTGCAACAAAGTTTTTCTCTATCTTTTCAACAACTGGATGCCTGCTGTCATGCAAAATTATCCTGTCTTCACTATCAACTATTGGTTTAACATAGTCATTCTCAGCAGCTACTTTTGCTAAGGAACATAAAACATCTAACAAAGATAATTTCTCAGCAATCTTTTGTATATTATGGGTCTCAAAACTAACTTTATTAATTATGCCTGTGAATATTTCATACTCTAATGCGCAGATTTTTTCTTCTGCGCCAAGAATCAAAGTTTCATGCTCTTTCAGCTCTTCTGTTATAAATCTCTCAGAATTTACTTGCGTCTGTTTTCTTACATAATCTTTAGGCACCAGGTGAAGGTTTGGTTTTGTGATTTCAATATAATACCCAAATACATTGTTAAAGCGGATTTTCAATGATTTTATGCCTGTTCTTGATTTTTCTTTCTCCTCAAGCAGTGCAATATACTGCTTGCTGTTTCTTGAAATTTCCTTTAATTTATCAAGCCCAGAATTAAACCCTTGATTTATTATGTTGCCTTCTTTTGTGCTGGCTGGAGCATCTTCTTTTATTGCATTTTCAATTATCTGTGCAATCTCCTTAAGTTCTGGAATTTCATAAATTTCTGTTAAGATATAAGAAGCAAATTTTACCTCTCTCAGCAGTTTCTTTGCTTCAGGAATAACGGCTAGGGCGTTTTTTATCCCAATCAAGTCGCGTGCATTTGCTGTGCCAAAATTCACTCTGCTGATTAATCTCTCAAGATCAGATACTTTTGCTAACAAATCTCTAACGTCATCTCTTAAAATTGATTGCTGGAAAAAGATTTCAACAGCATCCTGCCTTGCTTTGATTAAGCCAACTTTCAATAATGGCTTTAATAACCATGATTTTAACAAGCGAGAGCCCATCGACGTCAAGGTTTTATCTAAAACTTCCAATAAAGTTGAATCTGTTGAGTTATCTCTTATGTTTCTTGCTAACTCTAAGTTGCGTTGAGTTACACTGTCTATTGCCATAAAATCAGATTTATTCAGCAAATTTATTTTATTGATATACTTTAAGGAGATGCGCTGAGTGAATTTTAAATAACTTAACAATGCTCCTGCGGCATTAATAGCTAATTCATGCTCTGAATTTTTCTCGTCTAATCCATATCCTTGCAGATTTGCAGTGTTAAAATGATCTAACAATAATTTGTATGCCGCTTCCTTCCAGAAATGCCTGTCATCGAATGAATTAAATATAACACCTAATGAATCACTGGGATTAGAAGAATTGGATAAATTTCTTGTATTTCCCGTAAATCTTATTCTCAGTTGAGCAAGAAGTTCAGTATCTTCCAAGCTTAAGGGCAGAATGCATTCCTTTGGCTCGTATCTTGCAATTTCATTGAGCAAATTATCAAAATTATTAACTGCATTATTTGGTGGGTTATTAATATTTGTTACAAGAAACTCCCCTGTTGATATATCTGCTAAAGCAATCCCAAAAGAGTCTGCAGATCTTGAAACTGCCATGATATAATTATTTGATTTCTGGTCAAGAATATTAGATTCCATTACAGTACCTGGTGTAATTATCCTTACAACATCTCTCTTAACAACGCCTTTTGCAAACTTTGGGTCTTCCATCTGCTCAACTATAGTAACTTTATATCCGCGCCTGATTAGTTTCCCAAGATATTGGTCTAATGAATGAAATGGAATTCCTGCTAAAGGCGCTCTTGTTTCTCCTTTGCCGCGCGCTGTCAGAACAATGTTTAATTCTCTCGCTGCAGTCTTAGCATCCTCATAGAATGTCTCATAAAAATCTCCCATTCTAAAAAGCACAATAGTATCTGGATACTGCTGCTTGACTTCCATATACTGCTGCATAGCCGGCGTTAGTTGCATTATCTAAACCCCCTCTAAAATGTACTCAACCAATAATCAAATAAAAATTATAATGTAAATCTGCCATAATCTAATAATATACCTAGAAAATAGCTATGCAAATTAAAAATGTTTTTGTTTTAAATAAAGAATAAACGCAAATAAAGAATAAACGACTTTCAATATATTTTACTGCATCATTTGTATTTGTTTATCTATAACAACATCAAAACGGCGGCGACTGCCATTTTATGACGGACACAATTCCGTATCACGTAGCCAAGTTTTTTCGGGCGAAACTATCTAACAACACATCAGCTAACACAACACACAAAACTTTCCTATTATCACAGTTAT
>JACPBN010000084.1 GCA_016180275.1 Candidatus Woesearchaeota archaeon | reverse complement strand
GATAAAAATGGATTTTGGTCTTTGTGGAAAATTAATTAGCGCAGATTTGAATTCAAGAATTGTGGGTATGCTGTATGTATTGCAGTAATATCCCAAACCATGCCATCAACCCAGACAGCAACATCTTCAATCTCCTTGTTGCGGTGCAAAGTCTCAATCATTACCATAACTTCCTGGGCTCTTCCTGAACCAAGAACTGGCATCAGGACTTTGCCTCCGCGGGCAAAAGTATCTTTCAGGACTTTCTTCAAATATGCATCTTGTTCTGGCATTGGAGGCATAATATTATCTTTGCCGCCGTATGTGCTTTCAATCATTAGAGTTTCTAATCTAGGGAACTTAGTTGCAGCTTGATCTAAAACATGGCTTCTTGCATATTTCAAGTCGCCTGTGTAAAGCAAATTGTGTAATCCATTGCCAACATGCAGATGGCACATTGCCCCTCCAAGTATATGCCCAGAATTATATAATGTCAACCTTATATCCGGAGTAATATCAGTAACCTCTTCATAATCTAAGCATATAGTATGCTTAACCATTTCTTTTACTTGCTCAGAATCATACAACGGATTTTTCCCTTCATTCCTTGCAATCTTTGTCATATCTAACTGTAATAGTGCCATTATATCTCTTGTAGGCGCAGTGCAGTAAATTGGGCCATCATATCCAAATTTGATTAAATACGGAATCATGCCAGAATGATCAAGATGCGCATGGCTTACTATAACGGCATCTAACTCATCTACTTTAAATTCTGGACATTCTAAATAAGGATAAGCAGTAACATCATCTTGCTGTTTAGCAGGATCAATTCCGCAATCTAACAGCACTCTGCTTTCAGGCGTCTGCAAAAGAATTGCGCTTCTTCCTACTTGTCTTGCGCCGCCTAGATAAGTCAGTCTTACCCATTCATTTTTTTTGCCGCGGATCCAGCCATCATAAACTCTGTGGCCTACTTTATTAAGGAATTTTCTCCTATAATCGCTGTGCTGATAAAGAACTGCGCGGATATTATCGATTATCTTTGAGCGGATAGCTGGCTTTCTCCTGATCAACGGCACCCATAATGTTTTTGCTCGGATCTCTCTAAGAATCTCTCCTTCTTTGCCGATAGCTAATCCTGGCTTGTCTGCTTCAATAATGACTCGTGAACGTTGAGGGTCAAAAATGACATTATCTACTCCTGCTTCTTCGGGCATCATCTTTTTAATGGTTTTCTCTGCCTTTTCAAGATCCATTGTAATGCCGGGATCTGGCCTAAGCTCAATTCTTTTTTTGATGTCATCAACTATCTCTTTGATTGTGCCTTTGTTATCTAGGAAATAGTCCTCATCTTTAGTATAGAGAACTATATTTGCTCCTTCAAAGCCAGCGTCAGAAATCTTGCCCTCAGGCAGCTTTCCTAAAATTTCCTTTAATATGTCTCCCATTTATGTCACGTTTGTTTTTGTTATTTATCTATAAATTCATAGAATCTAAAAGCTCTTAATTTTATTATCAAAAATTATCTTACATTAAAATATTAAAAATAAAATTATCTATACTCTTACAGTTTGCTCAACTTCTCTGCTAAACACTATTTTAACTCCTTCATGTGTAATTGCAACAACTTGGATGCCGCCGCCAGAAGCTGAATCACGTTGTAAAGCTGCATTTATTGCCTTAACTGCCAGTTTCTGTGCCTGATCAACTGTTAAATCTTTTGTGTAAGTGGTTTCTAGTACTCCATATGCAAATACACTGCCTGAACCAGTTGAGATAAAATCGTCTACCTTTGTTAAGCTGCCATCTGCAAACAAATCATATAAAGAAAATTCATGGACATCTTTGCCGCCGAGCAAAAAATGTGAAATTCCCGGAATCACGGAAAACTTTCTGATATTGCCATATATCATGCCTGCAAGCATATTAGCTGCTTCCTTGACATTTGATTTTCTGTTTGTTCTAACGTCTTTTAATCTTAACTCTGCCTGTATTAATTTGACTAAAAGCTGTGCATCTGATACTGTGCCTGCCATTGTGATTGCCATGCCATCTGCAATTTCATATATCTTGCTTATGCGTTTTGTTACAATAAAATTACCGCTTGTTGCGCGCATATCAGCTGCTAATATGATTCCATCTTTGCACATAATGCCTAGTGTAGTAGTGCCTGTCTTCATTGTCTCTGATTCTTTGTTGTCTGCCATTTTATGAACCTCTATTTTCTATCCTTATCTGATTTTTGTTTGTGTTATTTTTTCAATCTTTATCTTTTTTAGCATAATTTATGCATATTAATCATCTAAGAATTCTGTCTCACACTCTTATGTAAATTATAGCAGGTATTTAAAGGTTTCGGCATCTTAGATTAAAATACATAAAAAATAAATAAAATAAAGAAAGTATTATGCAGCTTTATTTGGCTTTAGCAGGATCGCCTATTCTGAACATCTTAGTGCCACAGTCAGGACAATGTCCTTGAGCAGCAGGTCTTCCATTTGGTAAGGTTACTTTTTTAGCGTTCTTCATTTGTCTTTTAGTCTTGCATTTGACACAGTATCCTTCCACTTTTAATTCTTCAACCATTATCTTCGCCTCCTTTACAGCACCTTTTTTAGGTCATTTATTTTTATCTATCTTAAATACAATATAAGCCAGTTATAGACTTTATTGTTATTTTGTGAATATATAAAATTGGTTTTAGTTAATAAATCTATTGGTTTTGGATATAGGTATAGTAAGATTTACGAAACAGCTGCCGCCGTTGGCACTCTCTCGTTTGGTAGAAAAGTTGCTCCTCCCAAATTTTACGAAAATTTGATAAAAGTATGCGGCATAAAGCCGCACTAGACGAATGTGAGAATAGAAAAGCATTGCGTGTATTGTTAGTTGCGGAGTAACGAAATTGTCTTGCCCGTCGCAACTTGGCATGTTTTCTGGATTTGTGCCAACTAAATTGGCGGCAGCTGCTATGCACATATGGCTTTGGGCAGTAGAGGACCAATCAAATGAAATTTAGACTACAAATTTAACTTTTAAATATTTTATCGTATACTTTTGTCAAATGCTCGCCCGCACCACCCATCATAGATGGGTGGCATGCTCGCTCACTTCGTTCGCTCGGCGGGCTCGCACTTTTAACTTGCAAAGTTGGCGAGACTTGTCTGTGAACGATTTTTAATACTTA
>JACPBN010000081.1 GCA_016180275.1 Candidatus Woesearchaeota archaeon | reverse complement strand
TCCCAAATTTTACGAAAATTTGATAAAAGTGTGCGGCATAAAGCCGCACTAGACGAATGTGAGAATAGAAAAGCATTGCGTGTTGTGTTAGTTGATTCGCAGCTTTATTGTATTGCCCGTCGCAACATTCTCTTTGTTACTGGAGCTGTGCCAACTAAATTGGCGGCAGCTGCTATGCACCTACAGTTGAGGCAAATATTTATATAACAACTATCTTACTAGCTTAGTATGCCAGAAAAAAAAGACAAGCAAAATCCAGAGGAGCAGTATCTTGATTCTAAGACACTTGAAAAAGTAATGGCTAAGCAGCTAAAGCCTGTTGTAGATGATGTGATGCACAAGTTTCTTGGAGTCACTATTGATGAGCTTAACAAGGATATCTCTGACAAGATTGAGACCAAGCCACTGATACAGTTTGATGTTAATATAGCACTATCTTTTAAGTCAGCTAAAAAATTATTTCGAAAGCAGTTCTTCAGCAAATTAATACAAACACATTATGGCAACATATCTGAAGTTGCTGATATTGCAGGCATAGACAGAAGATCAATCCATCGCGCAGTTAAAGAACTAGGAATAGAAGTAAAAAAATTGCGTAAAGAGCTGCTTATGCCAAATTATTATACTAAAGAAGCAGTTGACAGCATTTTGCGTGGCACATTAGAGCAGTATAAGCAAGTAATTCATCCTACAAAGCTTGAAGAAATGTACAAGAATGTTTCTAATGTAAGCGAAGATTTGCTAAAAGTTCTGCCTGTCAAAGACATTACCTGGAAAAAAGCAGAGCAGGAATTTGAGAAAGAATTTTTGCGCAAAATTCTGGAGCTGTATAACGGTAATATTTCTAAAACAGCCAAGAAGATTAAAATAAGGTATGAGACGTTGATAAGGAAGATGAATAAATTGGGGATATAATCTTAAACTAAAAATGTTAAAATAAATAGAGAAAAATAAAAAATGCTTAATCAATTACCCATTCAATGTCCTTGTCCATGTTCTCAACTTTGAATGCATCCCATTGTTTTCTTGAAATGCCGCACATCTTATTGAACTCAACAAAGCTTAATTGTTTGCTTTTTTGGAGTTTGAATCGTAAAAAATCTTCAAAGTTCATTCTTTCAACTCTCCCAAGCTGTAGAATTTGCAGGTTAAATGTTTTAGACCCAATTGCCAGAGCTTTTGACTTTAGATTTTGCTTAAATGTATTGCTCATCTGATACCCCCTATACACCCTACTTTTAAATAAAATAGACGACAAAGTATATAAAGATTTGTATACTGGAGTATCTAATTAAATATATATTCTATGGTAAGTATATAGTTTATGGCTTATTTGTGTTTTTGAATAATTAGTTACTTATACTACTTTATTAAGCAATCAGTTGCTTATATGGGGGTTTTATCGTTGTTATAAGTTATAATAGGCATTTGTTTAATCCAGTATGTTTTGCCCTTCCTAAGCATCTTTGGGGCAAATATACTGTTGTAAATATATAATGTACCAGTTAATTCTTTTATTAGCTTTTGCTCAAACTCTAATGTAAAGAGCTTATCCGGGTTAATGAAGATTAGATCATATTCTGACAAATCATATTCTTGTTTCATAAAATCATCATTAATTAATTTACATCTCTTTTGCTCAATTACGTTGTTTTTTACCAGCTTATCTTTTATCTTTATGCTGTCTTCAAATAATTCCTTGTCTGCTTCTATGCCAACAGAATTTGTGAATAAAGAAGCAATAGCAACTACCTTTCCATCACCAGAACCAAGGTCAATTAAATTTTTGTATTTACCTAAGTTAATTTGCCTGAAGAATTCAAAACAAATAGAAGCACTTGCATATCCCCAGATTCCTGCAGAAGTATCCCGGACAAGAAGCTTTCCTTTGCTTAACAATGACTTGTAATAATCGTCATATGCATTGGATATTGCATTAAATCTCTTATCTATTGATAACATAGTCAATGTTTCTATTTCTGCTCAATAACCTTGATCATCAGCTTCTTGTTCTTTTTAGCCGGAACTAAAGTATAACTGCCTTGCTTTAATCCAAGCTTTTCAGCTGCAGCATTAGCAGACTGTTCTGTATGGAATGTTTTTGGGCGCTTGTGGCGCTTGATGTTATTCAAATAGAATCCATGTCGCTTTGTCCTGCTTAAGCCTTTAAGTCTTTTATGCCTGCCGTGTATTTTTTTCATGAGCTTCACCTTCTGTATTGTTTAAATTTATTATATCTCCTATTTTACTTACTTATATCAGTTTTACTTTTGATTTCTTTATTTGTTTTAAATAGTTTTGGTTTTATTTCACTAATTTGTTGATATCCTTCACCCTCTTGAAATACAGCACACTTTCAGAATCAGGCACAACATATACTTCAAAATCAGATAAATCTTGCTTTAGGAAAGGAGATAACAAATCTTCTTTCAGAACATCTGTACCTTCTGTCACAAGATTGAATGATGGCAGTACGATTAGATTTTTCGTATTATTTGGCTTAATTAGATTTTTTAGGCTGAATCTTTTGGTTGATCTATTATTATTTGCATTGTATTTGCCGAACAGAAAGCACTTAAACTTTTCTATACGCAAATCCTCTTTCAATGCGATTGCAGGATGCTCGTGGCCGATTATGATCGTTTTTGCAGAAGTAAATGATTTACTTTTTGGAATCTTGTTGCCATGGCAGAAATAGTATTCAGAATATTTATTGCTGCTTCCATTGCCTAATGCATATTCATCTACAATCTCCAGATTTCTCTTTTTTGCAATCGGCTCAAGAATTGTATCATGGTTGCCTTTTATCAGGATTATCTTTTTTGTTTTTGTAGCGAGAAAATCAATGAACTTAAGAGTTTGTCTCCATTCAGCCTCTGAAATAGTGCCGAATTCATGCTTTAAGTCGCCGTTGATTATGATTAAGTCAAAGATAGCCTTTTTGTTTGTCTTCAAAGTTAAATTAATTATGTTCTCTATCCTCTTCATCGTCTGCTGAAACTGCAGCCTTGGAATCAAAATACCTTGCTTGTTAAGCGCTTCCTCATAGCCGATATGGACGTCAGAAATAACTATGGCATTATGTTTTTTTAAGTATATGCAGAGATCAATTATCTGGAGTTCTTTGCTTATTGAAATGATGTTTTTCATTGTACTCTATCTGGCGAATAATTTTTAAATAAGTTTGATAACTTCTTCAGTAGGATAAACCTTAACTTTATCCTGCTCCTTTAATTTCTTATCATTTGACCAGATGCCGCATTTAAGCTTTAAAGCCAATGCAAAATACATCACCTCTTTTTTATCTGGTGAGGTTATCTCTGCTTCATCGATAAATTTTGAATATTCTTCCTGTGGCACTACTGTAAAAATATCCTTTAGTTGGTGCATGATTGTTACAAACTCTTCTTTGGTTCTCGACGTCTTTTGCAATATAACCTCCTGATACTTTAGAAATTCTTCAATGATGAATTCTGGGGTATAAAGCTTCATCTCATCATCAAACAAAAGCTCAGCAGTAAAACTATTTTTGACAAGTGCAGAAAACAAGATATTTGCATCAACCACTAATTCCATATTAACGCCTATGTCTTTTCATGGCATTTTCACTGACTTGCCTGCCAAGTTGCAATGCTTCTTCTTCTGTCAGGGTACTGTCTTTAGTGAATTCCCTGAATTTTTCTAGCATGATCACTTTTTTTTTTTTCGCTTCTCTGGCTACTGCGCTCCAATTTATTTCCTGAAAGCTATCCATATCCTTCTTTAAATCTTCAGGTACAGACAATGTGATGCTTACCATTTTTAATCCCTCTTATGATATACGTTTATTACGTGTAATACGTTCAAATATTTAAATGTTGCTATTTTTAGGATATTATGATCTGGTATGTCTATTCTACGCAAATAGCCAGATTATACCGGATTAGGACATTTAATATTTTTTAAAGGATACACTATTTTTAAAACAGAAGGTAGGAAGTATGTGATGTGGAGTTCATATTTTTTAGGTGGTACAATAATTTATGTTTTTGCTTCTCTAATTCTACTAAAAATATTAGTAGGATTATTATAAATTTTTGCTGGGAATTAATTACGAATAATGCCTATTCATATCAAGAACTCTCTTCCTTCAGCTTGCTGCTCTTATATTTGTGCTCTTTATATGGCTGCAATCTGACAATTTTTGGATTAATGTGCATCTCCTTTAATTTTTGAGCAAGCCTGTCTGTGAAATGGTGTTGGTCATAACCCAAACAAATAATATCTGGATGTATCTCCTCTATCATCTCATATTTGTCTCCTATGTTGCCAAGCATGGCCTCATCAACAATGTCAATTGCTTTAACATGCTCTAATCTGTCAGCTTCATCATATTTAGGAAGACTGCCTTTAACTTTTTTAACAGTTGAATTTCTGCTTACCACGACAGTCAAATGATCGCCGTATTTTTTTGCGTCCTTAAAAAGCTGCAAATGACCAGGATGTAAAATATCAAATGTTCCGAACACAAGCACTTTCTTTTTTTTGTATTTGGTCTCCAGAATTATTGGGAAATGATTGTATGTGTGCTCTTTATATGCGCTCCAGGTCTGATAGCTGTTGATTATATTCGCAAAATTGCTTTTTATCTCTTTGATTGTATGATGGAATGCAGCTGCATTATCTGTTACAATGTATAACAGCAAATCCCATCTCCCTAAAACTTTTACTGCACGAATAATGTATGGATTATTTCTAACAAATTCGCGGAATTTTCTTTCGTTGTCTTCATTAAGGGTTTTTATTTGGATGGCAAACGTATACCATTCATAATTTAGCATACTTAGATTCAATATTAAGGTAAATTTCTCGATATAACCGTCGTTTATCATTCTTTTTATTCTATAACTGATGGCGTCTGCACTAAGATTAATTTCTTCAGCAATCTTGTATGTGGAAACACGGCAGTTTTTGCTTAGTATATTTAGAATCTGGATGTCTTTGAAATCTAAAGAATATTGGGTTCTTATCTCTTCAGGAGATAAATCACTCTCTCCTATATTTTTTAGGGTATGTTTATCTTGCTCAAATATATGTTGGTAAAAAATATTAGGTATGTGTACGGATTTATAATATTTTATTACTTCAAGCATACTTTTCTCTAATATTATTCCTGCTTTATTTGATATTATCTCAGTTACTATGCTATCAAACTCTATTGAATTTTCAGCAATCAGTATGAATTCAATGTCCCATCTGTCAGAATATTCCATGACGCTTCTTATATTTGGATGATTCTTTAATGCATTAATCAGTTCATTTTGTATTTCTTTTTGAGCTTCATCCAACAATAAATAAACATGAAACCAATAATAACCAAATTTTTTCAGCATTAATACTGGCACAAAACCAATTATTAGGCCATAAGCTACTAGTTGTTTAATTCTATAATCCACTGCATCTCTAGATAAGCTAACTTGTTTGGCTATCTGCGCAAGCGGCATTCTAGCATCTTCTGCTAACAAGGCAATTATTTTTTTATCTTTTATATCTAACTTAATCTTGGTGTTTTCTTCTATTTCTGTTATTCTGCCGTGTAATTTTGGTCTCAATGAAGAATTTTGTCTCATTTTTCTATAATATGTTGATATTAATATAAAAATATTGCGGTAAACACGTAAAATTTAAACAGAACTTTCTTATATATGTAGGTCTTGATTATGCTTAATAAATAACTATAACTAAAACTATTGTTGTGAGGAGGTGGGAAAATGAGAGACGAATATGATGAAGTCCCAGAGCTTGAGATGGCAATAGATGAGACAGACGAAGACCTGTATGACGAAATTGATGACCTTACAGATAATGATGAGATCTCAGCTGCAGAAGAAGGATATTTGAAAGGCAATTTGATGAAGTGAATATGGGATTTTTATTGACACCTATTTTATTAACTGCTGATTATTCTACTTAAACCCTTAATTAGATAATTCTATTTTGTTTCTCGACGAAAAATATTAAATAGGCAGCATCTTTATCTCATTTATGGCAATTAAAATACAGTTTTATCCGTTAGATGTGGTATTTGGAAATGAAAAGAATGAAGCAGATGGCAATACATATACTGCTGTTTTTTTGTATGGCAAGACAGCTGCAGGAGACAAGATATGTGTAGTTGACAAAAGCTTTAGGCCTTATTTCTATGTTGAAGCGAAAAATAAATCTAAAGTCGAGGAATTAAAATCTAAATTAGCATTTATTTCTATCGAAGCCAAGGATAGCAGGCAAAGAGAAAGAGATCAGGCAATTAAATTGTTTGTAGCTGATGCTGAGGTAGTTGAAAAGAAATCTCTCGGCAAGCAGCTGAAATTAGTTAAGGTAAGTGTCAACACAGTCCAGGCAATCAAGCAGATAACTGACTTAATAAAAGCAAATCAGCATGAATTTGAGCAGATTGAAGGCATATATGAAGATGATATTAATTTTGCAAGGCGCTATTTAATTGATAAAAATATTTCTCCATGCATGTTAGCGGAAGCAGAATGTGATTTAGTTGGGAAATCAAAAGTGCCTGTATTTAATGCGCAAAAAATTATAAGCATTGGAGAGGAATTCATACAGGATCTAAAAATACTTGCCCTAGACATTGAGACTTATGTTGACCCAAAATCAAGAGCAATATCATTTGAAAAGAATCCTATTATCATGATTTCTTTTTACGGCAAGGATTTTCAGCGCGTGATAACAGCAAAACATTATGGAACAAGCTTGAGCTATGTTGAGTTTGTAAACAGCGAAGAAGAGCTTTTATTGAAAGCAATTGAAATAATAAATCATTATAAACCAGACATTATCACAGGTTATAACAGCGATAAGTTTGATCTGCCTTATATTAAAGCTAGATGTGAAAAGTATTGGATAAAAATTGACCTGGGTTTAGACTACTCAGGAATTAACATCAGGAGAGGCGCAGGAAATGAATCTCACATAACTGGCATTATACATATAGATAACTATGTTTTTATAAAAAAAGTTCTTGCATACACTCTTGAGTTAGAGGAGCTAAACTTAAACTCAGCTGCAAAGAAACTTCTCGGAATGAAGAAAGGCGACATAGACATTGATGCCATGCAAAAATATTGGTATGATAACATACCAGAAGAGCTTGATGAACTTGCCAAATACTGCGCAAATGACTCAATGCTTGCATATTTATTGTGTGAAAAACTTCTTGTAACAATTGAAGAATTTGTAAAACTCATTGGGCTTCCATTTTATGACATAAACAGAATGGGTATTTCACAGATAGTGGAATGGTATCTTATCAAGCAAACAGCATTAACAAATGAGCTTGTGCCTAATAAAGCAACATATGAAGAATTGAGAGAAAGATTCAGGCAGTCTTATCAAGGAGCATATGTCCATGAGCCAGTCCCTGGATTATATCAGGATCTAGCAGTATATGATTTCAGGAGCTTGTATCCGTCAATAATTGCTGCGCATAATATCTGCCCAAGCACAATTGACTGTGAGTGCTGCAAAGGGCAGATATCTTTGGCATTTGAAGAACTTGATAAAGAAGTGGTAGATGAAGTTGTTGATAAAGCATCTAAGAAACAGCTACACTGGTTCTGCAAAAATAAGATTGGCTTTTTTCCGGCAGTTACCAAAGATATTATTAGAAGAAGAATCAGGATTAATCAGATTTTGGGAGATGCAAATGTAAGCGATAATAAAGATAATATTCCTGAAGCATCAGCTGGCAAATTAACAGATAGGTCATCTTCGCTGTCTACAAGGTCTAATGTATTAAAGCTGCTTGCTAACTCTTTTTATGGATATCTGGGATTTCCTAATGCACGTTGGTATAATATTGAATGTGCAAAGATAGTGACTGCTTATGGCAGATATTATATTAAAAAAGTCTTGAATGAAACTGAAAAAAACAATCTAAGAGTGATTTATGTCGATACAGATTCAGTGTTTTTTCTGCTGGACAAAAAAAGTGAACATGAATGCAGGGATAAAAATTATGTATCTAAATTTGTCAAGAAAATTAACGATGAACTGCCAGAAATCATGATGCTGGAGCTAGAGAATTTTTATAAAGCAGCTATATTTGTTGAGACCAAGCAAGGCGAGCATGGAGCAAAAAAGAAATATGCATTGCTGGATGAAAATAACAAATTAAAAATTCGTGGCTTTGAGACTGTGAGAAGAAACTACAGCAAAATCGCAAAAATCACACAGGAAGAAGTGCTTAAAATAATATTATCAGCTGAAATACCAGGAGAACATAAAAAAGCCCATGATTATGTTAATCAAATTATTGCAGATTTAAGGGCAATGAAAGTAGATAAGAGAATGTTAGTGATAAAAACACAGTTGCAGCAGGAAATTTCTAATTATGAAATACATTCTCCGGCAATTACTGCAGCAAAAAGAATGCAATTGCTGGGCTATAATGTAAAACCAGGGATTATTGTAAGTTATATCATTGTTAAAGGCACAGATATTATCAGCAATCGGGCCAAGATTCCTGAAGAGACAGCAGAAGATGAATATGATCCAGAATATTATGTTGAGCATCAGATAAAGGCAGCAGTCGAGAAGATATTTGAGGCAGTGGAAAAGCAGGTTTTGACCAAAAATTTATAAATAATAGAGGGTAGATAAGGGGTTATGGGTCGAAAATGCATTATGTGTGACGGGGAACCAGAGTTCCTGATAAAAGGAACTAATGATCTTTACTGCAAAGGCTGCGCAGAAGAGAGTTTTGCTGATCTTTCTTACTTAGAGAAGATAAGTGAGCAGAAATCTAGTATTGAAGATGTTGATGAGCTGATCGAGCAGAAATTGAGTGAGTAAATGGCTAATTAAAATATTTCTACACGCATTGGCGACTGCCGACGAACACTAGTTTTGATTCTATTATGAGTTGCTCCTCCTCTACGCATTGATATCTGATTTGATTCTAGAAAAGTCTTGCGTGTTATGACACTCAATTAGACATCAGATTGCATTGCCCGTCGCAACATTGGCATGGTTATCATAGAATTGTATTCGTCAAAATATGGCAGTCGCCAATGTTTTTGTTGAGCAGTATACTTATTATTAATCTAAACTTTTATATAATACGCAGGCAATTTCTAAGTTAAAATGAACTTTCAAGGATTAGGCAAGGTGGAGACTGCAGACAAATACATTGACATAGCTTTTGCTCGCGCAAATGATGCAGCTAACTTAGACAGAGAAAAAATATCCGAAGAGAAGTTAAGCAATCCTGAGAGAAGCAAACATATTGAGATGGCTAAAGTAGATGCTATTGCAGATGCATTAAGGCAACATTTGTCTCATATACTTATAGCATTTCCTAAAATAGATGATCTGCCTGAGTTTTATCAGCAATTGGTAAAATGTACTTTAGAATACTCTGATTTAAAGCATGCTCTTGGAGCAGTTAATTGGGCTGATAAAAGGATTTCTGATTTCAGAAGATTTTATACGGATAAGATAAAAAGAACTAGGGACTTTATATCAATCAATGGCTATAGAAAGGAATATTATGGCAGAGTCTCTTCTGTCATCAAGAAAATAAAAAAAGAGTTAGAGTATCTTGAGAAAGCGCGAAAAATACTGAGGGAGTTTCCCCAGATAAAGACTTCTATGCCTACAATCGCCATTTGCGGGTTTCCAAATGTTGGCAAAACGACTTTATTGTATAAGCTGACAGGGAGCAAGCCTGAAATTAGCAGTTATGCATTTACCACTAAAAGTATTAATGTAGCATATCTTGAGGCAGATATTAAGTTTAAAAAGAAGAAATTTCAGTTGTTAGACACGCCTGGAACTCTTAATCGCTTTAATAAGATGAATAATATTGAGAAACAGGCTTTTCTTGCGATAAAATATCTTGCAAATACTCTTGTATATGTGTTTGATCTGGCAGAATCTTTTCCGCTTGAAGACCAGAAGCAATTGTTCTTTGAGCTGCAGAAGTTTGAGAAGCCGATGGTCGTTTACATGAGCAAGCAGGATGTTATCGACAAACCAATATTTGATGCATTTATATCTGATTTTCTTGATAAGAATAAGATAAAATACTATGATATCGATGCCCTGAAGAAGATGATCATCAAATCTGATCTAGAATCAAATTCTCTTGAAGAGGATTAGGGTATTGTTATCTTAATGTATTATGGTAATTTATATTTTAATAAAATTCTATTCTCTATCTTTTTATCCTATTTATTAACTTAAAATACCAGTATCTGCAGCCAAGCTAATGTATTTGTAAATACAAGCACGCCTAATATGATCAATAATATCCCAACAATAATGTTAAAATATTTCAACACAAAAGAGTATTTCTTAATTAATTTTGTTGCTTCACCTGCAAATAATCCAACAATTAAAAATGGTATACCTAAGCCAATTGCATATGTTAAGAGCAAAATAAATGTTTTTCCAGGCATGGTAATAGATAATGCAAGTATGCTGCCTAAAACTGCGCTGACGCAAGGTATCCAGCCAAGGCCAAATGCTGCGCCAAAAATAAAGCTTGTGATATAACTCTTAGAAAATCTCTTTTTTACTGCAAACTTATGCTCCTGCTCAAGCCAGTGAATCTTTAACAATCCTAATAAATGCAATCCAAAAATTATGATTATCGTGCCGCTTATTCTTGAAAGCCAATTTTGTGCAAAATATGAGATATTTGCAAGAATAGTGTTAAGCAATAATCCTAGGGTTGCAAAGACTATGCTAAGCCCAAGCACAAATGCCAGGCTGTTTAAAAAAATCTTTAATCTTGCATGTTTTGCATTAGCTATTGTTGTGCCAGAGATGTATGCAAGAAATCCAGGTATTAAAGGCAAACAGCATGGGCTGAAGAAGCTTATCACTCCTGCGATAAATACCACTAAAATAGTCAGTTCTGCCATTGTGTTATCTGATCATCTCTTTTACTTTTTATTTATTTAGCCCTAATATTAATAATTTAATTATAATTAAGAAGTAAACCTTATAAATAACTTTTGTTTAATAAAAATTATAAATGATATAAGCAATGAAATTTATTAGAAATTATATGAAAATATTATCTAATATTTGTTCTCAATTATCTCTATAAAGCATGACTTTGGAAGTTTGTAAGCTGCTCTGTGCAAAGCTTTCTTTGCTAATTCAAGATTCTGCTTGTTCACTTTGACTGTAAATAATGGATTACCGCGTCTTACTTGGGCAGCATGACCAATTGGATTGCCATATGCACCTGCCATTCCTGTGCTCATTCTATCAGCACCTGCACCGGAAGCTAATGGATTTTCTCTTAGAATATGATGCGGGTACTTTCTTATCTGAATGAAATAGCCTGCTTTGCCTAGTGCATCTTCCATTAGTTTGTTGGAAGTCTGTCTTGCGCTTTCAAAAGCATTTGCCCTAATCTGCAAATCTTCTTTTGACAATAAGTTAAGTGTATATTGATAATCAGTTCTTTGCTCACCCATTACAAATCTAGCTATTGTTATAGCAGGGTTTGACTTAACGAAATTCTTCTTTCTGTACTTGCTGACCCTAGTATAAGGGCGCTCTAATCTTCTATATGCATTGAATTTACGTAGTTTTGCCATAGTGATTCAAAAATAGCCTATGCTTTTTAAATATTGTTGTTTTGGTTTGTATTTTTGATGTTTTTTAGTGTGTTTTCTATTCATTCTTCCTTACACTCACCCCTGTCCACATCAATCCCCTTGCAGTTGCATACAGCATCGCTGCATAGGCATTTTGTGTTGTTGATAAAGCAGATGGTGCAGATGCCCTGGCAGTTGAACTCATCGCTTTGTCCAGCAATGCTGCCAACCAATAAGTTTGTGCCGTAAAGGAGAGCTAAGTATATCAGGACAAATCCCAGAATTATCAAAAAAACAATCACTTTCTTGTTCATGCACTGAATAAAGCAGAGATTGTATATTAAGGTTATCCTCTTTCAATTACTTTATTTTTTGTAGCTCTAAATTAATCTGAGCTATGGCGAATGCCGACGAACACTAGCTTAGATCCTTAAAGAGTTGCTCCTCCTCTACGCATAGATGGTAGATTAGATGCTAGAAAAGCATTGCGTGCTATGTTAATGGTTATGTTTTACCAGATGCCATTGCCCGTCGTAACTTAGTCTGGTTATTGCAGAATTGTGTTCGTCATTAATTGGCATTCGCCATAGCTTTTATTGCGAACTTGCTTCTTCAGCAGTTGTTCCATTCTGTAAATCTATATGAGTTACTTATTCTACAGTTGCTGCCTGTTGTGGAGCTGAAGGCTGTGTTGCTGTTGCATCTGGCATTATCTTATTTGTAGCAAGATCCTTGTATTTGCCGCGCATTACACTTAAATCCCTGAATACAAACATACCATCGCTTTCAACTGAACCTACTCTTGGCCATGTCTGAGCTAAAAGCTGATACTCGCCAGCGTCTTTTGACATTAAGACAGTTGGGACAGAAGTTATATTGTATTTCTTAACAATATCTTTTCCTTCTGCTGAACTAACGTCAACGTATTTCTCGCTCTGTAATTTTAAGTTAAAGCCCTGCGGATTAGCCAAGATCTGGTTGTGCAAAGTCACATTATAACATTCTGTGCATGAAGTATCTGTCAGATAAGTGATGTCTACCAATCCATATATCTTGTTTTGGGGCACATTCATGTATGGCGGCGGGATAGTTCTCATCACAAAGCTTCCGTCTTTTTCTATTGTGCCGACCTGAGGAAATCCCTGTGCAAATTCATCATACGCAGCAGCATCGCTGGAGAAAATTAATGTAGGTACTTTCTCAACAGCGTATTTCTGCACTAAACGATTTCCTTCTGAATCAGTTACATCAAACTTGTCTTCTTTTGTTATTGCAATCCCTAACTGCTTAAACTGAGCTGAAAATGTGCTTAAATCAGTGCATTGCGGACAATCTTTGTCTGAGATTAATGTAAGCTTGACTGCGCCAACTATGTTTTTAGACTCTGTGTTTACGTATGGTGGTTTAGGTGCAGTGAAAATCATAAAGCCGTCTTTTTTTACAAGATCAGGGTTATTGTATTTGTCAATGTCTCCTGTAACTATCACTGTAGGGATCTTTTCTATCTTGTATTTCGAGATGAATTCTTTTACTTTCTCTGACTTAAAGTCAAGTGTGTCTTCTTTTGTAATATTCACTTTGCCTGACTTTATCTTGGCAACAACTTCACTGATGCCTGAGCATTCTTTGCAGGAAGAATCTGTCACAACAGTCAACTGCAACAAAGCAGGCTTTGAAGCTTCCTCGCTTTTTGCGATCTTTTCATTAATGCCTGAAGTTATTGTCCCTATCTGGAAAGAATTTACAAGAAGTATTATCACAAGCGTGACTGCGGCATATAATAAGTATTCTGGCTTGAATGCAGATTCATGATTTTTATGTGCATGATGCTCATGTGCTGCATGGTGCTCTTTTGAATGTTCTGAATGCTCCTTATGGGCATGGAATGAATGGTGCTTTTTGTGCTCTTCATGCTCTGAATCGTCATCAGAAGCATGTTCATCGTCTGAATCATATGAAACACTTTTCTCAGACTTTGGAACAACATTATCAATGCCAAGCTCTGAAGACATCTCATCTTCATCAGAATTCTGTCCATCATATTCTTTTTGTGCCATAAACTTTTTAGAAAAGTTTAATCAAAATAGATCAGTTTCGCTTTGCTCAACTGCCCACCATTAAACTTTCTCTACCTCCTTTGCATTACTTATTATTCTGTAAACACCCTCTGTCACTTGTTTTTTTAATATGATTTTAAGTTATATCAATCTATTATTAAATATGCTCTACTCTTGTTATTTTAATGTTTATTGTTTTTATTCTAATTTATATCACACTATTTTTTTATCTCTCTTACTGGTCATATCTGCAGCCTGTTGCTGCTGCCAAAGTCTGGAAACTCTGGACATTCTCATACCATTTGCCATCAATGACCCAGGTAGGAGTCTTTTTTATTCCTGGAAGCTCCGTATGGTCCCTGTAATTCAGATACTTGAATGATTTGCCGAACATTCCTGCCTGCTCCTGAGTATATTTGCACCAGCTGATTGCACCATACATAACTGCTCCTTTTTCGTTCAAACATTTTGCGAAATTGTCCCAGGTTCCTGGAGTCAATGCGCGCACAGCTGCGTATACGCTGATTGCGAGAATTATGACGGCTAATATTGAGCCTGCAATGATAAGAGTTTTTTTTTTCTTTTGTTTTTGAGAATGCTTATGCTCTGCTAAATTTCTTTCCCGCTCTAAATGCTCCTGCCTCTGTTTTTCTGCCTCTTCACGCTGCTTTTCTTTCCTGATCTTCTCAATGTCTTTCTTGCTGAATTCTTTTAATTCTTCCATGTGGTGTCATCTCCTACACTATAATTAAATATAGTTGTTTAATCTCTAGCTGCAATATAACACCCCTCATCCAAATCATTAATAAAAAAATAAATCTAACATACTTATAATGCGTTTGCTGCATTTAAGTTGCTTGCTGCATCATTGTCAGCCAATGCAGGAGCTCCAACACCGCAGCCGCCGCCTGAAACCTTAGGTGGAGGCACATTGCCATATGTTGAATATCCAGAGCCGCGGCTTTCTGCGCAGCCAACAACAACAAGTGCTGCTACAACCATTAACATTATTGCCAATATCAATGTTTTTTTCATTTTATTCCCTCCTGTTATAGTTTTTAATAGTTTTTATAATATTGTATTATCTTTATTTCAAATATCCCTCTTAATTTCTATCTAATTAATCTAACATCCGCCTACCATCTGAGGCAAGTTCTCCAAGCTCTTAGGCACAGATGAAGGTGCACCAGATGCTGAAGCTGTGTTCTGCGACGAGCTGCCTACAGTCCCTGTGCTTTTTCCGCTAACTACTGCACCGCTGCTTAACTTTGTCTTTAGACCATTTAGCTGAAATGCCTGCACTATTGAAACTAAGACAAGCACTCCTAAAACGATCGCTATAATTGTATTTTTGTTCATTTTTACCGCCTCCTATACCAATCTTAACATCCGCCCACCATTCCTGGCAAGCTTTCTAACACACTAGTGTCTCCGCCAGATATCTTTAATGCCAAATCAAGCATATT
Organism: Candidatus Woesearchaeota archaeon; assembly: GCA_016180275.1. Lineage (GTDB taxonomy): Archaea > Nanobdellota > Nanobdellia > Woesearchaeales > UBA10200 > UBA10200. The sequence continues at coordinate 545 of JACPBN010000081.1, read as the reverse complement.
CTTTGGAAAGAACAGTGTTTTCCATTTCATTACTTCACGCAAAATTTCTGCGTCGCTGTAATCAGTATTCATTAATAGCCATTGTGTCAAGCCTAATAATGCAGGATTATGCTGGCAGCCGCATTTTGAACGGCCATTTTTATCTGCTCCTGCAGGACCGACACCGCAGCAGTATTCACAGCTTACGCCGCGTGGCTCAGAAGCCAGATTTAGGAATCTCTGAAACTTATCAGGGTAATTTCTTATCTGGGAATCTGTCTGCTTATACAATGCGCTTGACATATAACCAAGTGACTTTACAGGATCATCAAAGCTGACTCCCATTGCTTCTCCATATTCAGGAGTTCCTGTCGGGATTAGCATTTGTATTGCATCATCTGCTGTCTTGATGTCATTTACTGGGAATACTGCAGCAATTGCCTGCGCAGTTGATTTAATCTCGTTCACATCTACGCTTTTTAGGTCTTTACCACCGCTTCCTGAAAATGAAAAAAAGCTTCCTGAGCTTGTCTTTGTTGTTCCAGAAGTCATGCCAGTTATCGTAT
>JACPBN010000080.1 GCA_016180275.1 Candidatus Woesearchaeota archaeon | reverse complement strand
CCCATAAAAAATATCCAAAAGCCCATCATGCCAAAAAACTTCAAAGGCTGGTAATCCCTGTAAATTCTTAAGATATTTATCCATGCTTTTATCGCATAATCGAATGAATTTTTGAACAATCTGCTCTCTGTTGTTCCTGCAGGAAGCCTAAGAGCAGATAAATCAGATGATGTGCTTAATAATAGCTTTTACTCTGAGCTAGAGCAAGAGCTTGGAGTAAAAGGCAAAGACATGGATGTAATTCCAAATAATGTCATTGCATTGCCAAGTTACAAGGAAAATGTATTTGAAAAATACAGGATGGCTGCGTGATGAAAAAATGACACAAACAAAAAAAAGAAATCTAAGGATAGATACTGTTATTGATTATCGTCTTAGCCATAGCTATACAGAAACATTGCAAGAATTTGGATTAACTCCATGTAAATTTTTTAGAGTTGTTAAAGATGCATATGCACAAGGAGTAGTTAATCAATCCAGATTAGAACAATGTTTAATTATTGAAAGACCAACACTTGATGATTATTTTAATGAAGTTAAAAGTGGTGAGAGAAAAAGATTTCCTGATGGTACACATTTATCCAAAGCAAATAATGTCTCATTAGTTGAAATTGTACTTGAAAAATTGCCAGTAGATGAAAAATACCCAGGATATGCAGCTGCAACTAGAGAACAAAAAATTGAGCTAATAAGAAAACATGTTATTAACTATAAATCACAAACTCCTGATGCAGATAATGGGGCACGACAGTTCTTTTATGATAATGGTTTAGCGGGATTAATGAGTGCGTCACCTCATCTTAGAAAAATAAATTCTCCTAGAGTCTTAATGGAATTATATGACAAAGAAAGAAAAATAGGCTTATTTGATAGGACACAGAAAGAATATTTAGGTAGATGGGAAATAACAGAAAATGGTATGTGGCAAGGTGATAGCAACAAACAATTTGCAGTTGAAGTTATAGAAGATGTTTTATGGCACATACCTGGATATAGAGATGCAACTAGAGAAGAGAAAATAAGATTGATAAGAGAGCATATTATAGGTTACAAAGCTAAAGATCCTAACTCACAAAATGGCCCATTACAGTTCTTTTATGATAATGGTTTAAAAGGATTAATGAATTCATCAGCTCATCTTAGAAAGAAATGTTCTCCTAGAGCCTTAATGGAACTGTATGATAGAGAAAGAAAATCAGGCTTATTTGATAAAAGCAAAGACGATTATTTGGAAATGAGAGAAAGATCTGATGATGGTAATGGTGCATGAGAATAAAATGCCAGACTCAACTTCAGATTCAAGCGGTGAATGTAGTTCATGTGAAAGCCCTGAACTGCGCAAAAGGATATTTGGCTAAAGGGCCTTTGTAGAGTGAAGACAGATATAATAACTAACAAAACTTACTTCTGCTCTTTCAAAAACTCCAAAATCTCTTTCTTAAACTCAAGAAAATCTTTATTATTTGCAGATATATTCTCATATGCAAGCTTATTGTCTATTTCGCCATATCTATGGATAAGTATGTTTCTAAAACTTTTCATTTTAATTAATTTCTCAGCCATATCCTCAGAAATTATATTATCTTCTGCCAGCTTTTCAAAAACATTATCCTCTTCATCCGGCAATCCCAGCTTTAATTCCTTTATCAGCAGATTTGTAACATCAATGCATATCTCTACAAGCAACTGAGTTATTCTTTCACATGAGCGTTTAACATGGGTTTCTTGGTACTCTTTGAAGCTGTCTGGCAGAATATTTTTTAATTCATCATAATATTCATCAATCTGTCCTAATATGGAAAGCAAGCGTTTTTTATCTATTTTATTATCCATTTTGAACAACCTCTAAATAACCCTCGCGTATATAAATAGGAAGCAGCTGAAATACCTGAACATCATACTTTTCATTTGGCTGAGTATATTGAAGTTTCTTTTTTGAAAGAAAGTATTTATCATATTTTTTGTTTTTAAGGAATATACAGATATCTATATCCCTATAGGTTTCTCCGCGCGCATAGCTTCCAAATAAAGCTACAGCTAATACGTCTTCATCCTTCTTTGCTTTCTCAATTATACTATTAATTGCTTTTTCAATTACTTTGTCCATAAACTGGGATATGTGCTATTAGTATTTTAAGTTTGTGCTATAGAATTCAATTTCAGATGTTTTTATCAAGTTAATGTTATTTCCAAATAACGTTTGTTACAAAAAAATAACAAATCCTACACCATAATTTTATATAATTCTTGGTTTATTTTGATTTAATCATATTAGATTATAGTTTGAGGGGCAGTTTATGCTTAAATACAATAACTGGGATGAATTATTGCAGGAATATAGTTTAAAGTATGGAGATAAAATAGCCTTAACATATACAGAAGATGACAGAAAAGCAACTTGGAGAGAGTTTTATCATAACATAAACAAAATAGCTGTTTTTTTTGCAGATTCAGGAATAAAAAAAGCCGACAGAATCTCTATATTAACAAGAAATTCGCCTGAATTCATCTATTCATTCTTTGCTGCAATGAAACTAGGCGCAATCTTTAATCCAATCAATCCAGACTCAACTGAAGATGAGATTGAGTTTATTTTAAATGATTCTGGGAGTAGCATAGTTATTGTTGAGGAAGAGAATCTTAAGAAAGTAAATGCAATCAAAAATAAAGTTTCTTCATTAAGACATATCTTTGGCAATGGGTTTAAGGCAGAGGAGGTTGTTGTTCTTGAAGAGTATCTGGCAAATGCACATGCTGATTATAATAATACAAGTGCAGATTTAGGCGCTAATTCCTCTCTTTCAGACGACTGCTTGATCATGTACAGCTCAGGCACAACAGGAAAGCCAAAGGGCATTGTATTAACGCAGCATAATATTATGGCTGAAGCATTCTCTATTGCAAAAGCATGGCATTTTAACGAGCAGAGTGTTGGAATGTGCACTCTTCCGTTATTTTTTTCTGGCGGCTTAATGCCTGGTTTTTTGGCTGCTTTAGTTGCAGGCGGAAGCTTAGTGATGCAGAAGAGGTTTTCTAAAAGCAAATTTTTTCATAATATTGCAAAGTATAAAATAACTTATACAAATGTTGTGCCAACTATACTTTCAATACTGCTTAATCCACCAGAAAATTTGTCTAAATACGGTAAAGAGGGTTTATCCTCATTTAAATTGTTAGCTTGTAGTGCAGCTCCTTTGCCAGTTGAGCTTGCAGTTAATTTTGAGAAGCAATTTGTAAAATTTTCAGATGCTTTTAGAGTTATTGAAGCATATGGCCTGACAGAGAATAGCTGCTGGTGCACAATGAATTCTACAGAGCATAGAAAACTAGGAAGCATAGGCAAGGCAATGGATATTTGCGATGTTGCAATTATGGATGATAAATGTAATTTCTTGGAAGTCAGCGATACTGGAAGAACGCAAGAGGGCGAAATTGTTGTCAAAGGCCCTATCATATTCAACAAATATTGGAATCAGCCAGAGAAAACAGCTGAAACTAAAAAAGATGATTGGCTGCATACAGGCGATTTAGGAAGTATGGAATCTGACGGTAATTTTTATATAAATGGTAGAATCAAAGAAATAATAATCAAGGGCGGCGAAAAAATCTCTCCCAAAGCAGTTGATGATGTTTTCTATAAGTATCCTGCTGTCATAGATGCTGCTACAATTGGGATTCCTGACAAAATTTACGGTGAAGAAATTAAGACGTATATCGTAAGAAAGAATGATGCAGACAGTGCAAAAGTTACAGAAGCAGAGCTTATTGCATATGCGCAAAAATTTTTTTCAGAATTTAGATCGCCTAAATATATAGAATTTATTGATGAGATCCCTAAAGGACCGTCTGGCAAGTTGTTGAGGAGAGAGCTGTTGCAGATGCATCTTAACAAAGTATAGATAATTCTGGAGGATATATAACAACTTGTCCAGAATTATCTAATAAGACAATTCCAAAAAAAAGTCATACAAACTACAGAATTGTCTATAAACAATTAAAACTGTTAAGAATAGCAATTCTTTATTTATTTTCTTCAATTTTCCTCTTCGCAAATAATGTATTTTCTAACAACATTGCAATGGTCATTGGCCCAACACCGCCAGGAACAGGAGTTATCCAAGAAGCAATTTTCTTGACATTATCAAAATCAACATCACCATATAACTTGCCATCTGATTTTGTAATACCGACATCTATTATAACTGCATCTTTCTTAACTATATCCTTTGTGACTAAGCCTTTTTTGCCAACTGCAGAAATTAAAATATCTGCTTTCTTGCACTCTTCAACCAAATCTTTTGTCTTTGAATGGCAGATAGTTACAGTTGCATCTCTTTCTAGCAATAAGACAGCAACCGGCTTGCCTACAATATTGCTTCTTCCAATTACAACTACATTTCTGCCAGCTATTTTAACTCCAATTTCATCCAGTAATCTAACAACTCCTTTAGGGGTAGCCGGAACAAGATATTTGTTTCCACTCAGAAGCCTGCCAAAATTAACCGGGTTAAATCCATCAACATCTTTCTCAGGAGAAACAGCCTCAAGGACTTTATGCTGCGAAATATGCGCAGGCAATGGAAGCTGAATTAGAATGCCGTGTATTTTTTTATCTTTATTGAGCTTATTTATTAGCTTTAATAAATCAGATTCGTCAATATCCTCTTTCAGCTCGTATTTTTCAGAATAAAATCCAGCTTCCAGGCATGCTTTTTCTTTACTGTTGACATACACAATACTTGCAGGATCATCCCCAACTCTTATCACAGCCAATCCTGGCTTAACTTTCATAGAACCAACTTCTGTTTTTATCTTTTCCCTAATCTTTTTCGCAATCGCTTTTCCGTCTATTATTTTTGCTGGCATAATGTTTTTAGATTGAGGCTAATAATATAAATTTTACTAAAATAACCCTTCAATCTCTCCCTTTTTGTTAAGAGTTATCTTTTCAGCAGCTGGCTTTTCTGGCAGTCCTGGCATTGTCATTATGCTGCCGCAATAGGCCACTATAAATCCTGCGCCTGCAGCTATCTTTGCATTTGTAACGGTTAATGTGAAATTTTTTGGCGCTCCTCTTAATTTTGGATTATCACTTAAGGAAAGCTGGGTTTTTGCCATGCAGATAGGAAGCTTTGAATATCCGTTTCTCTCAGCTATTTTAATTGCTGCATTTGCCTGTTTAGTGTATCTGACTAATTTTGCGCCGTATAGCTCTTTTGCAATTATTTCTATCTTTTTCTTGATTGGAGAATTTGGATTGTATAAGTAATTGAACTTTGAGGTGTTGCTAATCAATTTTAATAAAATTCTGTCAACGCCTATGTTTCCAAAGCCGCATTTATACCAGCTTTCAGAAACAATTGCGTCAATATTTTTTGCTGCACAATAATCCATTATTTTTTTTAGCTCAGAATTACTATCTTCCTTAAACCGATTGATTGCAACTACAACTGGCAGCTTAAATTTTTCTATATTCTCTATATGCTTGCCTAGATTTTCCAACCCATGAATTTTTAATGCTTTAACTGTCGCTACAATCACAACGGCATCTGGCTTTAAATCTCCTGCACGGCATTTGATGTCAAAGAATTTTTCTCCTCCAAGCTCTGTAGCAAAGCCAGCTTCAGTAATAACTATATCTGCTAATTTTAATGCAAGTTTAGTTGCAACTACGCTACTACAACCAGGAGCTATATTTCCAAAAGGCCCGCAATGGACAACTGCAGGTGTATTTTCATAAGTCTGAACAAGATTTGGCATCAATGCATCTTTCAACAAAACTGCCATTGCCCCTTCTGCCTTTAGCATATTTGCAGTAATCGGCTTGTTGTTTTTTGTGTAGGCAACTATTATTTTTCCTAGGCGATTTTTTAAGTCAGCTAGATCTTTGCTTAATGCAAGAACTGCCATTGCTTCTGATGCTGCTGTTATTTCAAAGCCTGTTAAGCAAGAATAGGTTTTGGAGTTTTTATTGATTTTTTTATTTTCAATTAAAATATTTCTTAATGCCCTGTCGTTCATGTCTAATGCGCGTTTCCAGACAATTTTGCCTGTATCGATTTTTAACCTGTTTCCATGATATAGGTGGTTGTCCAGCATTGCAGCCAGTAGATTATGCGCAGCAGTTACTGCATGTATGTCACCAGTAAAATGCAGATTAATTTCTTCCATTGGAAGCACCTGGGCACATCCTCCGCCCGTTGCTCCGCCTTTAATTCCAAATACAGGCCCTAAGCTTGGCTCTCTTAAACATACTATTGCTTTCTTGCCCAAACGCGCAAATGATTCCGCTAAGCCGACAGAAGTAGTTGATTTGCCTTCACCTGCACTAGTTGGTGTCATTGCTGTGACAAGAATTAGCTTGCCTTGTTTTTTTTGTTTTGTATTGCCCTCTAATTCTTTTAATAAGTTAAGAGAAACTTTTGCTATATAATTTCCATAGTATTTGAGATGTGACTTATCTATTCCAATGCTTGAGGCTATCTCATCTATATTCTTTAATTGAGCAGTCTGCGCATATTCTAGGTTTGAATTAGGGATTTTTGTCATTTATCTTAATTTTTAATTATGGTAGTTAAGTAGAATTTGCTCCAGGTAAAGAATAATAATGCCCCTATTAATCCAATTATTGATGAGATATTTACAGACAGATTTTGCAATGGATAAGATAATGCTATTAATAGAAATAATACTAAACCTGCAAACAGATAAGACACTGCTAGCTTGCTAAAATTCCTTATAATGCCATCAACTGCTTTTACAAATGCATCTTTTACTTTTTGCGTCCTTACAAAGTTCAGATAGATTATATTAGTTAAGTTTATTCCAAAAAATCCGATCGGAGCAATGATGAATATAAAAAATACAGAGTTTAATAAAATGTAAATAATGACATTAGTGCCTATACTTATAAGATATTCACTCATATTTTTGAGCACGATAGATATTACCGCAAGTATAACTGCAATAATAGCACTTAATATCAAATTAATAGGCTGCCAGATAATATTTAACAGAAAAAACTTCTTTAATGCATGGATTGTAAAGTTTCTATTGCCTATTATAAGCCAGATTACCAGTCTTGATAATGTCCAGCAGATGAAAATTAGCAATAGTAATAATATTGTGTAAATCAATGCATTTCTGACCAATATATCAAGTGCCACAGCAGACGGCTCAAAAGTGCTTAAATCTTCACCGGCAGTTGCTCCAGCCACTACATCTTGAACATTTACTCCTGCTGCTTCAAGGCCTTTAAAGATATATGAATTCCATATATTAAACATAAAAATAATTATCAGCCAGAATATCAAATCAAACAATACTGCATAAATGAAGTTTGCATTAATCCTTTTAAATGAAGCAATTAATAATTTCCAATTCTCTTTTGCAAACTTTGAGAGACTCATGTTATTTCCTCTTTTTTAAGGTTAATTTATTTCAATCTAATATGACTTTATATTTGTTTGCATTTTGCATAGTTTTTATATATAAATTATTTGCCTTTCTTTCTTATTATATGCCTAACTCATCTTTCCAAAACCTACAAACATGCTCAACTTTCTTTGCAGCAATGCCTGTGTATAGCTCAGGGTTCTTTAGTATAGAGATTTGTTTTTTGCTGAATTTCTTAATGTAGGGCTGAAGCTTTTTCTTTTCAAAAAATATATCTGTGAAGCTTTTCTTGCCATGCTGTGCTTCCAATGTTATCTCTCTTACTGCTTCATGAGCGTCAGGATGATTATGCGCAGCTAATAGTATGTAAGCAGGCTCAGCTGCTATCATCTCCTTATTCTTGTCAAAATTCAGTTGCAAGTTAGCTTTATCCACAACAATATCACCCATGACCTTATTTAATCTTACTGAGCTGACAACTAATCCTGCAACTATCTCTGGTAAAAATCTTTGTGATGCAGAATTAGTTAAATCACGCTGATGTTCGCTAATCTGATCCATGTAAACTGTCATCATCCTTGGCATAAACTCTTTCCACATTGATTTTACATTCTCAAAATTGATTGGGTTTCTTTTATGCGGCATTGTTGAGCTGCCAACCTGCTTTTGCCCAAATGATTCTGCGATTTCATTTATCTCGCTTCTTTGCAGATGCCTCATATCATCCGCTAAATTTGCCAATACGCTGAATGTGCTTACGATTGTATGCATGTAATCTGCCAGAAATTCAGGCTCAACTATCTGTGAGCTTTGTGTAGAAGCTTTCAGGCCAAGCTCATAGAGAATGGCATTTTCCAGCTTTTCAGGATTATCAAAAAATAATGAAGAGGCATTATATGCGCCTACTGCACCAGAGATTTTGCCGCGCAGATTCTTTGATGCGCGCTTAATTGCTAAAATCCTGCATCCTAATCTTGAAACATATGCAGAAATTGTAAATCCAAATGTGATTGGCTCTGCATGCTGGCCATGGGTTCTGCCTATCTGTAAAGTATCCTTTTCCCGCAATGATAACGCTATTAAAGTTTTTTCTAGCTTTAAAAGCTCTGGAATAATTATGTTGGCTGCAACTTCCTTGAATCTTAATGCATTTGCAGTGTCAAAAATGTCAAAGCTTGTAGCTGTGAAATGGATATACGGTTTTGATTCATTGCTTACATTATCTCTTATCTGATTGACTAATGCGCGTATGTTATGCTTAATTTTGTCTTCTTCCCTATAAACTTCCTGTGCCCTTACTTTTTTTACTGCAGCAGAAACCTCATCTGCAATTTTTTGGCTGCAAATTCCAAGTTTTGAGAATGCCCTTACTAGTGCTAATTCAACATTTGCCTGGTATTTTATGAATGCCTCCTCACTTAAGTATTTGCCAAGCATCTCCTGTATTTTTTTGTCTCTTCCATAATAGCGGTAGTCTAATGGAGAGATGGTGTCAAATAGCCTAATTGTTTCATCCTGTGCTTCTAATGGAGTATTGCTATACAGCAAATGTTCAATTTTTCTGAACAACTTATTATCCCTGTTTAGTTTTACAACTCTCTTGTTTTTATCTATGTGTTCTAAAGCTAATCCATTTTTTATGAACAGATTAATACTATCATGGGCTTTTGCAGGGCTGCAGTTTAATCTGGAAGCGATGTCTCTCAAATGCAGGCCATTTGGCTCTTTGTACAATAAATCCAAAATCTCAAGGTTCTTTTTTGTGAAGATTTCTGTGATGTTCATGTAAATTACCCATTCATTCTTAATTTTACTAATTCCCTGACAATGGAAAATCGTTCGTTATTTATAAACCTTATTATTTTTTTAGAAAGAAAGTGTTTGGTACATCTATTTATCTTTCAGTTCTTTTTCTAATCTTAGCAATGAATCCATTGGGAGAAATTCCTCTCTTCTCGTTTCTAATTCTTCTGCATCTGCATATTTGCCCATATTAATTAAGTGGTCCCTATAGGCTAAATATGTTAGTGCATGTTGATATTTGATTTCTTTATTTTCTTTTAGAACTTTTGGCAGCTTATCATAATCCTTGAAAATATCTTCAACCCTTTTTTGGCCTGTCAACGAGAGATATAATGTGAGCCTTACATAAACGTCAAATTGATCTAACCTAAGCGCTTGCCTGGCATAAATTTCAGCCTGAGAAATCTCACTTACCTGTAAATATGAAAATGCTAATCTTGCAAGTGCTTTAATATTTCGCGGATTTCTGCTGAGACTGCCTTTATAATAACTGATTGCACTGATAAATTCCTGGCTGCTAAATAGCCTATCTGCCTCATACATTAAACCTTCATCCACATTTACCGGAACAGTAGTTTTGGCAGGTTCTCTTTTGCCATATGCCTTATCAATTAAAGTATCCAAAAATCTTGCATGGTGCCTTAGGCGATATGTTTTAGATTTAGCCAATGCTGCATCCATTAATAATACAAGTGAATAAAATCCTGAGCTTCCAACTAAAAACCAATTATCAGTACAGGCAGATAATAAAATTCCTGGCACAATTCCTGTTGCAACTGCGCTACCTAAATAGAAAGCATTTACTTTTAATCTTCCTGAATAAGTAAAATCGCCTGTTAATATCCCAAGTTTTCCATCTTTACTTTGTGATGTTAGTATAAGGCGTGACCATCCTTCATCTGAATCATCATTTGCATTAATCACAAAATTTTCACCATCTAGCAGCATTTCAAGATTCCACAATCTACGGTATAATTGCCCTCTTCTTTCTTTATCAAACATTCCTTTTGTCAAAAATAAGCCTCTTAATACAGAATTCAATTCTCTTAGAAATGTTGTTCTTCCTTCTATAATATCGGCAATTAGAATATTCTCTAGCGCAGCTTTGTCAAATATACCCATATAAAATGCTTTATGCCCTTCATTTAGCTTATCTATACTTACACCTGCACTTCTTCTGCTGCTTTCAAGATTATCCAATAATTCAGGCAAGCTCATATTTATAGAAAAATAGATGGTAATTTAAAAATTAATTGACGAAAAAAGCTAATCTCCGATAAATATATAAACTAAATATACATCTATGCTAGTTACAATGCAAAAGAAAACATATAATTTTACAGTAGTTATTGAGCAGGATGAAGATGGCTATTATGTAGGCAGTGTTCCAGTTCTTAAAGGCTGCCATACACAAGGCAAGACCATGGATGAATTATTATCCAATATGAAAGAAGCTGTAGAGTTGTGCCTGGAAGTCGAAAAAGAAGTGCAAGAACAGCATTTTATCGGCATACAGCAAATCCAGGTCAGAGCATGAAACTGCCTCAGTTGTCAGCTAACGAACTTATCAAAATTCTTAAAAAACTTGGTTTTGAAGAAATTCGGCAAAAAGGCAGCCATAAATATTTTAAGCATAGAGATGGCAGAGCAACTGTAGTTCCAGTGCATCCAGGAAGAGATATTGGCATTGGCTTATTAAGGCAAATACTTAATGAGATAGAGATAAGCAGAGAAGAGTTCTTCAAGTATCTCTGAATCGTACAAAATTAAGAATTATCTCTTTTTTATTATCTTCAATATATCCTTATCTACAATCTTATTGCTGGCAACTATATTCCTGTCATGGATTTTCCAGGGTTTGCCTTTGTCATTAGTAACTTTGCCGTTGGCTTCCTCAACAATCAAGCATCCGGCTGCAATATCCCAAGAATGCAGATTAGATTCCCAAAAGCCGTCAAATTTAGAGCAGGCAACATAACACAGATCTAAGGCAGCTGTGCCGTCTATTCTAACGCCTTGCGCGCCTCTTGCCAAAATTGCACCAATGTTTCTTAAATTATTGTGCATCCAGTGGTCTCTTTTGTAAGCAAATCCTGTGCAGAGCAGTGCATTCTTTAGTTTTCTATCTGAAACAGAAATCTTTTGGTTATTTAAGAAAGCGCCTTTGTTTTTTTCTGCAAAAAACAGTTCGTTTGTTATTGGGCTGAATACTGCGCCCAGAATGACTTTCTCTTTGTATGCAAGAGCAATTGATGTGCAGAATTGCTGGTAATTGTGCGCAAAATTAGTTGTGCCGTCCAATGGATCAATGATCCAGAGGTAATCTGAGTGGAATGGTGAAGATTTGCCTGAATCTTTGTTTTTGTTCAAAGTATTTTCTTTTTCATTAATGTTTTTACTAATTTCTAAACTCTTTTTGCTGATAACTTTGCCAGATTCCTCTCCTAAGATATGGTGCAAAGGATATTTCTTGTGTATCATTGAAATTAATTTATTTTCTGCTTTAAAGTCAGTATCTGTGACAATGCCTTGATCTCCTTTAGAAGCAATGCTTTTTGACTTATAGTAGCCGGCTTTTAGAATCTTGCCTGCTTCTCTTGCTAATACAATAATGAATTTCCTTAGATCAGATAGATTGTCTGTTGGCATTTTAACCCCTTAATTTAATTAATATTTAAACTTTAATTCCTAAAATCATTAAATCATTTTTTAACTGTGCAGCATCTTGAAATAAAATTATCTTAATTCCAAGTTCAGCAGCAGCATTTAAATTCTCTTGTTTGTCATCTATAAAAACGGAATCATCGGCATCTGCTTTTATCTCTTTCAGTACATGCTCAAATATCTCCAGATGAGGCTTTCTCATGCCAAGCTCGTTACTGAAAAATAAATTGTCAAAAATGCTTAAATCAAATTTCTTTTTGATATAATCAACCATTACGGGAATATTATTGGATAATAACACTAGTTTATATCTCTTTGTCTTTTTTAATTGCCTGATTAAATCATACACTTTTTTATCTAGCTGCTCAACCTCTTTTACAATGCCCATAAGGACTTTTTCATCTACTTTTATGCCAAGCTCTGTGCAAAATCTCTGCCAGAACTCTTCATCTGTCAATTTACCTACCTCATATTCATATAAATCCTTAAAATATGCTTTCCTTATGGCTTTTTCATCTGCATTAAAATGTTCTTTTACTTTGGCAACTAATTTCTTGGTAATAGGATAGCAGATTACGCCTCCCCAGTCAAAGATTACGGCTTTTATCATAGTAAAATAGAAATCAGGCGCAGGTTAAATAGTTTTCTCAGATGTTTATTAAAAATAAGCCAATTTAAAATTAGGATAACTATTTTACAAATACCCTTTATTCTTCAGATTCCTTTCAATCCTTTTATTTATGTTTTCAACTTCTGCATTGAATTTCTGGCCTGTGATTAATTCATATGCTTCAATGTATCTTCTTGCTGCTTCAATCTTTATCTCATCAGGTATTTGCGGAACATTGCCTTCTCCTTTGAATCCATGGTCTGCCAACCAAGTTCTTACGTATTCCTTGTCTATCTTGCGCTGTTCTTTTCCTGCGCTAAATAATTGCCCATAAGTATCTGCAAACCAGAATCTGGAGCTATCCGGTGTATGAATTTCGTCCATCAAAACAATCTCTCCATCTAAAGTCCCAAACTCATATTTTGTATCTACTAAAATTATTCCGTGCTTTGCAGCAATTTTTTGTCCAGTTTCAAATAGCTTGAATGAAATCTCTCTGACTATATCAAAATCTTCCTGCGACATCAATTTATGCTTAATTATGTCTTCTCTGCTTATGTTTTCATCATGAGCACCATGCTCTGCTTTGGTAGAAGGAGTTAAAATAGGCTTGTCAAATTTCTGATTTTTTTTCAAGCCATCTGGCAGGATGTTTCCGCACAAGTTTCTGACGCCTTTTGCATAATTAGTCCAGGCGCTTGTTGAAGTTACTCCTGTTATGTATCCTCTTACTACAAACTCCACTGGAAATGGCTTGCATTCATGCACTACACTTACATTTGGATCAGGAGAATCTATCAAATGATTTTTTACGATATGCTTTGTCTTTTCAAACCAGAAAACTGCCATCTGATTAAGTACCTGGCCCTTGAACGGCAATGTACACAGTACACGATCAAATGCAGAAATTCTGTCTGTTGTTATTATTATGCGCTTGCTGCCTTGCGTATAATTGTCCCTGACTTTGCCCTCGTATTTCCTGCCAAGCGAAGGGAAATCTGTAGTGTCAAGAGTATGCTTCAATTGCTCTTTTAATTGTCGTGGTGTTAACATGATGATAGAATAATTGATAGGTTTATATTTTTTATTGTTTTGTATCTTTGATAATTTGATTCATAATAAATATACTCTCTTTCTTATTCAATGCCAAGCAGCAATACCATAACAACAATGCCAAGCACAAACGTAACAAGCTGTATAAATGATTTCTGCACATTAACTTCCTTGTGAAGCTCAGGTATCAGGTCAGAGCCTGCAATGTAGATAAATACACCTACAGTGAATGGGATCAGAAACTTGTTTAAATTTGGGATGTAAGCGCTTAACAGCAATGCAACAATCGCGCCTAATACAGCTGTTATTGCTGAAAGGAAATTCATGGCAAGAGCCTTATTCTTTGAGAAGCCTCCGTGCAGTAAGACTCCAAAATCACCTATCTCTGTGGGAATCTCATGCAGGATGACTGCAGTTGTTGTTGCGATGCCGACAGGCAGGCTTGCCAGATAGCTGCCTGCAATTATCATGCCATCAATAAAATTATGTACTGCATCTCCCAATAGGTTCATCAATGCAAATGGGTGAGGATGATCTCTGCTCGGCTCGATATGGCAATGGTGCCAATGGATAAATTTCTCGACAATGAAAAAGAAGACTATGCCTGAGAGAACATATAATGACATATTCAGGCCAAATCCGTATTCTTCGACAAGCTCAGGCAGTAGATGGATAAAAACATCTCCTAATAAGGCGCCTGCAGAAAAGCTTACAAGAAACAAGACAATCTGCTTCAGCTTATCTATCTTTATCGAAAGGCCGATTATGCCTATGAAAGATATCAAGCTGATTATCAATACGCTTACCAATGAATAGATCCAGATGATCGATGAAGCTGCCATGTTAATGCTGTAAAATCCTCACTCTCTTTTAAATCTTTTTATGAAAAGTATGTGTGCAGCAAAAATTTATGAAGCAACTGCCGCAGTTGGCACTGGCATTGATTTTATGATAAGTTGCTCCTCCTCTACGCATGGCCGCTAGATGTGGTACTAAAAGAGCATTGCGTGTTATGTTAGTTGTTGAGTAACTAAATGACCTTGCCCGTCGCAACTTGGCTTTGGTAAATTGATTTGTGCCAACTAAATTGGCGGCAGCTGCTATGCACATATTATGAAAACTTCAGAGAAACAACAATCAGAAGTATGCCAAGGATGAATGAAATCAGTTGGATGAATGATTTCTTAGCAGCAACTTCCTTATGGAGCTCTGGTATAAGGTCACTGCCTGCTATGTAGATAAAGCCTCCTGCAGCAAATGGTATCATGAACATGTTTATTCCAGAGACATATTCGTTCAGTATCAATGCAATCACTGCGCCTAAGACAGCAGTCAATGCGACAATGAAATTCAGCAAAATCGCTTTCTTTGTTTTCATGCCTCCATGCAGGAGAACTCCAAAATCTCCTATCTCCTGCGGAATCTCGTGCAGCAAGACTGCAGTAGTTGTCGCAATTCCTATGGGTATGCTGACAGTATAGCTTGCAGCGATTATCATGCCGTCTGTGAAATTGTGTATTGCATCACCTATAAGGTTTGTGAATACAAATGGATGAGGATGTTTTTTATTCGGCTCAAGATGGCAGTGATGCCAATGAATGAATTTCTCTGCTATGAAAAAAAATAATATTCCTGCCAACACATAATATGAAATATATACCGTTATGCCATAATCCCTGAATGTCTGCGGCAATAATTGTATGATTGCATCTCCAAACAATGCGCCAGCTGAAAAACTTACCAGAAACAGAATAATTTGCTTCAATCTTTCTGCCTTTATCGATAATGCGATTACTCCGACTAATGATATAAAGCTGATTATCAATACACTCACTATCGAGTATAGCCAGACTGAAGCTGTGTGGTCCATCTTATTTTTTATTAATCATATAATTGCAAATAATTTGCACTAATTATTGGTGTGTATTTAAAGTTATTTGATTGAAGAATAATCATCTATCTACTTTTCTTTTTTGCTTTATTCAGTTTTGACCTTTTTGCGGCAATCTCTTTTGTTCCTTTCTTCCCAGAACTATTTGCCTTTACAGAACTATTTGCCTTTACAGCATTGTCAGTTTTAAAGATCTTCTTCTTCAGGCTTTCCCTGTAATACTTAAAGACTTCATCATGGCGGGCGTCTAAGTTAATTATCTCCAATGCAGCAACTGCAGCATTATCTCCCCGGTTTAATCCAACCCATAACCCATGCTCGGTCATCTTTAATAAATTCAATGCAGCTTCTGCCCTGTCATCTTCGCTTACTGCGCAGTAAATTACCAATGCGTCTTCATGGCTGATTTTTTCTCCTAACTCTACAAATTTTATGTTAACAGCGTCTTTATCTATTGCATTGCTATTATTGTTCTCATCAGTAACTTTGAATTTGTTATCAAACTGCTGCATCATGTCAACTGCTCTTTTGACTGGCTTTGACTCACTGTCGCCGATAATATTTATATATTCATATTGAGTTAGCATTCTTATTGCATTGTTTGCTGCGCTTGAATGGTTGCTTATTCCAACAGCTAATACTGGAATTCCTGGAGGCATCTGGATTATTGAGAGCAATGCATCTAATCCCCCATAGCTTCCCTTGCATGGAACTCCAATGACCGGTTTTGTTGTCTCTGCAGCTATTACGCCTGGCAATGCAGCAGCCAAGCCAGCACCTGTAATTATTACATCATATTCTTCTTCATCAAGAATTTGCTGGACTAATTCCGGTGTCTTGTGCGCAGAAGCTATCCTTAGTGAATAATTAATATTATTTTTATCCAGAATCTTTATTATCTCGCTATAGACGCCCTTGTCTGTCTCAGAAGCGAATAATACTAGGACTTTATGTGTTTCTGGAGAGAGTTCTTTTTCTTTTTTTGGCATTGGAACACCTGATTTTTTAGATTAAATAATATTACAATATAAATAATTATGTATTAAAAGAGATAACTTAAATAAAAACATCATATCAGAAAACATCATATCAGAAATTGTATAAAAATGCCACATAAATTTAATCTCAATATCTGCCTTCTAATGCAGGTATTATATCCTTTGGTTTAACTGGTTTATTTAGATATCCTATGCATGTTATGCCTTTTGTTTGTTCTTTTGCTTGTTCCATATCTTGTCCAGAAGCAATAACAATCCTTCCTTTAAAACCAAGGTTTCTTGCTTCTCTTGCAACATACGCACCATTACCGCCTGGAAAGTTCATGTCTGTGATAATTGCAGCATAGTTTGTGTGACCGCTATAATTTCCATCTGCTACGTGGGGATTTTTTTCTCCTTTTAATGCAGCTATGGCTTCCTCAAAGTTAATTGCAACTTCTACCTCAAAATCTATGCCTGATGTTGTAAGAATCTTTGGGAGAAGTTTTGCTAATTGTTCTTCATCTTCAACGTATAATAGTTTATATCTCTGTCCTTTGCTAAATATTACTGGTGTAATTTCATCTCTGCCTTGAGATTCTCTTAATGTTACGCTTTCTAAGTCATCTGCCATATTGTGTATAGAAACTTCTATTTTATATATAAATGTTTCTAAAAATAACCACTAAAGAGGGGTATTTAGGACATTTTTTTATAGTGATAATTATTTTTACTCTTCCAACGCTCTTATGCCATAGCTGATCGTAGCACCATGCTTCACTTCTGCTGCAAGATGCACAACAAAAGCAAGCTCCTGATCAGTTGCGCCTGCTGCTTTTGCTTTCTGTGAATGAGAATCTATACAATAATCGCACTGTATGGCAATTCCTGCTGCCAGCATCAATAGCTCAGAAGTCTTCTTGTCAAATGGGCCTTTAGTTAAAGTTTCTTTGTATTTCTTGAAAGCTTCCACCTGCTCCTTTGAAGCATCTTTAAATTTTGCGCTTGCCTTCATGTAATCCTTATCATATAGTTCTGCCATGATGATCTACCTCTTGGTTTTTTGTTATAATTATTTAATATGTATTTAGTATTATCGTATTTGTTTAGCTTGTGTGATAAAATCCTATAAAGCGGTGGCGATTGCCGACGAACACTAATTTAGTTCATCAAAGAGTTGCTCCTCCT
>JACPBN010000079.1 GCA_016180275.1 Candidatus Woesearchaeota archaeon | reverse complement strand
TTGGTTTTTGGAATAGAAAATGTGAGTACACTTCGGACAGATGCGGATTAGCTTTAACAAAAGATGTAGACAATGCAATCTCTGCACTTTTATCTGCATGATTTATCTTTGGATTTCTTAGCTCATATTTTCTGCCGATGTCATGCAGTAAAGCAGCAGCCTCGACAACAAGCAGGTCTGCTTTTTCTTTTTGCGCAATATGCTTTGCAAGCAAATGCACCCTAGAAATATGCAAGAAATTATGCCCGGGCTCTGAATCATGCATTGACTTCTCTGCAAATAATTTTATTTTTTTAATCAATAATTTATGGGATGATTTTGTGTTAGAAAGCATAACTTACTTCCCCAATCTTTCCAGCACAGCCTTAACAACCAATGGCCATGCAATAGTCGCATCTGCATAGACTTCTGCAAACTTGCCGCCTTCTTTCTCTGGCACAAATTTGCCCCATGAAACACCTTCACTATAAGTGCACCCCGAAAGTCCGCCGAAGTGTGTCGGCTCCGGACAAATTCTTACAGCATACTGGAATTTTTTTAAATGTCCTGAGCCATATCCTTCACTTTCTGCAATCTTCAGGCAGCTTTTCTCCTGTGCTTTCTTGCTAAGGCGCCATTTAATCAAATCAAGATATGGCCCAACCTGCTGCGCCCAGTTTCGTGGAACTCCTCCGCCAATAGTAAATATGCCTATCTTTTTTGCTTGAAGTATTCTTGCCGTATAATCCTCTAAATCAAGATAAGGATCATAATTAATATCACTCCCTTTTGCCCTGAATTCTCTTCGCAATAATGCTAAATCCAGGCCCATCTCACTATCTGTAAATGCAGGGATATAAACAGGCACATCCTGCTCAAATGCAGATTTCAACAAGCCGCGACCATGGGCGTTTTTATGCAGATACTCACCTAGCATCTGATTTATCATATAGCTGCATGCAGTTTCTTTTGTATTCCATGTTGACATTACTTTAGTGAATATTTCATATGCTTTGTCAAAATTAGATTCAGGCTCAAGTGTGTCATATACCCTGTTATATCCTTTTTGATACAATGCTTCATCGTTCATATGAGGGTTATATTTGTAATGCTCCATTCCGGCGCTTTCAATAAAGCCGTGCGCCATCAATGCGCCTGTGCTGACTACTGCATCAACCATTCCATTATCTATCATGTCGCATGCTACTAACCCCATTTTTGCAATTGTCATTGCACCAGAAAGAGTAAGGACAACATAACAATCATCGTCAGTTGCCATATCATATAATATATCTGCTGCTTCTCCGACACTTCTTGCGCCAAACGCAGTGTATTTGTATGCTTCAACAAGTTCAGAGAATGTCTTGCATTTAGACAGTTCCAATGGCCTTAATGCAGTCAAATGATCGTCTTTTCTATAGTGCCTATCCTGAATGCAGGCATCTTCTGAATGCTTTTTTTTGTTTGAATTTGCCATATCCGCACTCTTTTTTTTTATCTAATGCCCTTCTGACAATAAAGAAAATTTAGTGGTATAAAAATGTTTCTGGTTAAATAGGAAAAAGTGGGAATGGCCGGATTTGAACCGGCGACGTCACCGGCTTCAGCGGTGTGTTCTCCCGAGCTGAACTACATTTCTGGTCTTAAAAGCATGCTTCCAAAATTCCCATAAAGCTCAGCTTAAAACTAAAAATCAATCTGTTATTTAAATTCTTTTCTATTTGAGAACTCTATTTAGTCTATCACTTTTATTGATATCCTCAAAAATTTATTGATATCCTCAAAACCAATATAGGTTCTGTATTTCGGCAATGAGCCTTTAGATTTTATTACCTTTTGGGTTTAATGCCAATTGCTTGCAGCGGTTTGATTATTTATATTAGAGATACCGCGCAGCTTGCTGCGGTTGGGAGCTTCATTGCTAAAAAAGGGCAGATGCCGCTTCTTTATTATTTTTAGAAGATTAAAATATGATTCACTTCCCTGCCCCTAATATGCTGCCAGCAACAAAGTTAAATCCTATCATAACAACCGTTGCCAAGAAACAATATATCATTGTTCCTTTCGTAACATTAATGCCAAGATTATATTTCTCGCCGAGCTTGTCTGAGCCGTTTTCAATGCCATTGATAAGTATAGTCAATATGTATGCAAGCTGTATAACATATAATCCGACAATTAACTGGAAATAAAATGCAGGAATCCCGTCACCAAACATATCTGTTAAGCCGCCAGGCATGCCCGCGCCTGTTGCAGAGCCTTCTTGAATCTTCTTCATCTGAGTGCTTAATTTTCCTAAAATTGTTGTAATCATTGAAGTTATGCCGATGACTATTCCTGAGATTACAGGAGTTAAAAATTTGATCTGGGATTTCATTGAAGAGATTGTTTCTGACATCAGATCCTGCAGCCGCTCATTTACAGTATGCATTTGTTTAATGTATTGGCTGATATTAATCAGGGCTTGTGCAGCAACTAATGGGCTTTTTTTTGCGCTCTCCGTCAGTACTTTCATGCTGCTCTCAATTAAAGCGCTTGGAAAAGCAAGCAATGCGCCATGATGAGGATCAAATATTGCCTGGTCAACGCTCATGCCCTGCCGAGTTATGTTATCTGCCACAAACTGGAAAAATTGGCCTGATATGCTGCCTTCCATACTAGATGCAACTTTAGAAAAAGCAATCTCTGCTGGAATGCCGTCTCCCAAGCGGTTGCCTAGCTGAAATAATGCAGATGCAAACTCATTCTCAAGCTCTTTTGAACGATTCCTAATTTCTATAACATTTGTTGACTTTAATTTATAATACAGGCCAATAGCTAAGCCTATGCCCAAAATAATGCCAACAGATAATATTGACGCACCTAACCCAAATGGGCCGATGATGGTAGGATTTCCTGCTTCATCAACTAATTTCTGGCTTTGTTTATACCCCATAAAGCAAAATTTTGACCCGCATTCAGATAAGGCATCTTCTCCGCCAAATCCAAAATCTTTTACGCCTAATGCATGAAGATATATTGGGCTAAAGCCGATTAGTATACATACAACCGCAATACCAATGCATAAATACAACGGATCCATTTTTAATTTTATACCAAAAAATTCCATGCTCATTTTTTTCTCATCTGCTAATTCAGGATCTTCGCTAATATCTGTATCCCCGTAACCAGTTGGCCTACTGGCTAATATGCTAGTGCCCATGTAATAAACTAAAAATGGCAGGCCAAGATTGTAAAGCGCTGAGATATGGTACCATTGGATACCTTCCATAAAACTAACCATTAACGGCAGAATAACTAGCCCTAATATTGGCAGAATAATGCCAAGCATATGCAGCATAGTAATTGGTCCTTTAAGATTTTGCGCATAATGCAGCATTTTTTCATATGTCTCTTCTAAAATTACAGTAAGTGATTTGTCAAGCATTCCCAATCTGCGTTCTTCTGCGCCTTCATATAATGAGCCTTCAATAAGATGCATTGCTTCAACAAATTCAACATTCCATTTTTTCCATGTTTCCAAGTAAGCATCCAGGCTTTCTTTGACATTTTCATATTTTTGTGTTTCAACATCCCACATGACCTTTCTCAGGTCTAAAGCAAGCGGCGGGGATAAATGTTTGCTGGCAAATTCTATAGCAAGCTCCAGATTAGAAGTATGGCGCATATAAGAAACTACATAGAACACAGATAACACCATCTGATTGGATGCAGCCATACGCCAGCTATTAGCAAACACCATAGGGATATTTCCAAATGGCAAGATCATGCCAGCTGCGCTGCCTACAAAAAATACAATCATGAACATGCTTCCTTGAAACAATGCAAATGATAATATTACGCCTAATAATGCAATTATGGCAGCGCCCAAAAATGAAAAGCTGTATGCGCCTGTAGGGGTTATATCTAGATGACAGATGTCTATTGATTCCTGATATGCTTTTTCTTTTTCTTCAGATGGCTTTAAATGCAAAAGATTTTCTGCGTAATTAGCTGCCTGCTCATACCAAGAAAAATGTTTTGGCAAATATTCATCCTTAAATTCCAAAAACTCTTTAGTAACTGGCTTAGCATCTGCATTAAACTTTTCTGGCACAGGCTCGCCTAGCTGTACATTTATCTTAGATTGGTACTTTTGGAGTATGTTCTGTACTTCTTCTGAACTAATTTCAGGCATAATGATTTACCTCTTTTTTTGGACAAATATTTAACAACATTATACTTTTAACAACATTATACTTTTAACAACATTCTAATTTCAACAATATTATACTTTTAACAACATTCTAATTTCAACAACAACTAATATATACCTCATTCATCCGTTAAAATACACCCTTTCATCCTTTTTATTATTTCGGGAAATTGCTTCAATAACAAATGAATTCTTATCATGCTCTTTGAAAGTAATTATTATGCCCTTGTCCCAGCCTTTTAATGCTGCGAGCTGTTTAGGGATAGTAAGAACTAGCTGCCCATTTGGAAGTTTTTGGAGTTTTACCATGATTTAGTTGAGTTATATCTGTCGTCTACAAGATATTTTAATAGTATTTTTAATAGTATTTAATATATTAATATAACTATTGAATATAATAGTATTTAAGTATATAAAGGTTTCTGAAAATAAAGAACTACTTAAGGGTGATAAATATAGAAAAGTTTATATATTAGTTATTATTTAATAGTGATAAAATGGATAGAACAGCCACATCTGAATTAGAAGGATTAGTAGAAGGAACAGAAATAGGTAGTGAAAGATTAGATATAAAAACTAAAATGAGATGATAAACATGGAAAACAAACAGACAGATACAAAATCATTGCATGAGTTAATACAAAAGAATGAAGATAAATATATCTTAGCCAGAGAAGAATTGCAAAAGGCATATTTATTGGCTATTGCCCCAACTGAAAAACTATTAAATGATGCAAGACAACAGGCATATATGGTTATGCAGATAGACTTAATACCAGTTGAACAATTATACCTAGAAACTAAAGCAGCTTTAGAAGCTTTAGGTAAACAATAAAACAAACTAAAAGGAGACCGTAATAATTTTTGCTGAAACTCATTCTTGATTTGCCTCCATCTTCATAAATGTTTTGTTACTCTCGCAACTTGACATATTTTATGATATGTGCCAACTTAGTTGGCTGTGGAGGCAGCTGCTATTCACATCTTATTTTTTTACACGCATCCAGTGCCATTCCACAACTTAGTGCCAAAATCATACTTGCATAACTTTGCACTATATTCAGTTAAGTTATATCTGCCTATATGGTAAGTATCAAGCTTAAATCTATAGAATTCATGCTCTGGCAGCGTATCTCTTTCTTCGCCGTAGTATGTTATATTTGGCTTGCTGAATTTATCACCTTCAATTGTCCATATGTAATTTCCATAATCCTCTCCTATGCAAATGCCTGACCAGTAGCAATAATCAACAAATGTTGCGTTTTTATTGTCTTCAGTTTTCATATTGTTTAAGTTAATCATTGACTCAATGCCGCAGCAAGGAGAAGCGCTAATATCATTAATCAGTCTTAATAAGTAACTTGGTGCTTTTGAGTCATATCGGTAAGTTTGGTTTCTTACAAATAACCTAAAATTCTCTATGGTCCAGTTCTCTTTGAAACCATCTGCTGTTATTATATTCTTATTATTGCTTTGAAGATCTTGCTTAGCATTGTAAGAATATACTGGATCTTCTAGGCCTATAATGCTGAATTGTGTAATTATGTTGCTTGATTTGTTCCAGGTAGCTAAATCTCCGTCCACAAAATAGTTAATGGTAAAGTTAATCCCGACATTCCACGGGCCTGTTTCGTTATTCTGGAAAACATTAAGGCTTACTGGCTCAAACACGGCTTTAACATGCAGCTCATCTTTGCTGATACTGGCTAATTCATTTAGCATTGAATTTAGGTTTCTTTTGCCTAATATTGATTCTTTCTTGCCATCAACTTCAAAAGTTCCATTTAAGGCAAGCTCAGCAAACACTGGGCCAAATTCATCGCGAGTCAGATATTTTTCTGAGGCTTTTTGATTTGCTCTTAATGCATTAAATGCGGATAAAGTTGATATTCTTAACATTCTTTCTAAGTAAGTGTTCTCAATATCATGGACAAAAGTATTTACTGCAGTTATTCTTCTTTCTAAGACTGGTAAATGCCCCTTAATCTTTAGGTCTATTTTGGCTGAGAACGTTAAAACCAGCAACCCTATAATCAAGACAGATATTAACGTGAAAAACATTGCTTTTTTATTGTTAATCAGTCTAACATTCTGTATTCTTGTGATTATTTTGGATTTGCGTGTTAAATCATTTCTAATGTTATTATTCTTATTATCTGTATTCTTCTTATTCATGTTATTAACATCATACTTATTCTTATCATCATTATTATTTATCATCACTGCCACACTCTTACTTCTGCTATATATGGGCCAAACATGTTTTCATTATCAGCAATGCCGTAAATTAGGCGCTTGGATACAATAAGCAGATTAGATTTATCTTGGGTTCTTTTGGTTATTTCTGTATTGTTTAGGAGTGTGTATTCTTTTTCTCCTAGAGGATAATCTTGGTCTTTTATTACAAACTCATATGTAAACTGAGGATTAATAAGTGATTGAGAAATCGAGGCTGCTATCTCTTTTGCTGCAGTTAAACAAGGCTCGCCACAGCCATTTTCATACCTATAAATAAATTCTCCTAGCTGCTCTAATAAAGTATTGTCTGGATTTTTTATCAATCCGCAGTATTGTGTTTCACATTCGCAGTCAGTGCATCTCATCTGAAATATTAAAGCGTTATCAGCTTGGTCAACTTTTGTGCCGGAAAATACCTGCAGCAAATCCTTTGAGAAAAATATTGTCTGGCTTTCAATCGGCTGGTAAATATGTGTAGATAATATCAGCAGAAAACCAACTACTAACACTCCTAATGCCATCAAAGTATCTATTGTGAAAAAGAATGCTTTCTTGTTCATATGGCCTCTTTTTTATGAAATAATTAATCCTAATCCTCAGTAGTATATAATCATTACCTTTAAAAATATTAATTTTAGGCTAGTAGCATTTTAGTGGGTTTATATTTTTCCACTGGACAGGCTTATTGTAAGTTAAAATATATTTAAAACTCTCGCTCATGCTCAAAATCCTCTCCGGACTGGACACTGGACATCCTTGGTCAGAATTTATAAAAGCAAAGTACATTCTGGGATATCTGAAAATCAAAAAATAAAGAAAAAAAGCGTCGCATAACTTGTATTAACTTGCCAAAGTAATGAGAATAAAGATTAGATACTATTTAAGCTTTTTGTTTGTGCAATGCCGGCGTCGCATAACCAGGTATTGCGTCCAACTCAAAATTGGATGACTTGCCAAAGTCTTGCGGGTTCGAAATGTTCATTTTGAGCACGGATCTCCCGTCGCCGGCGCACTAAACCTCTTTCTTTAAAAAAATGCCAATATATTTTTAAATTAGCGTAGGGTATCCTAGCATAATGGCTAAAGCAATAGAAGCAAGAATCAATGAGGATATTCTTATTAAAAAAAGACTAGAAGAGGTTAGAAGCTTTGCACATTCTCTTGAAGATATCTGCTCAAGGCTTTCTGGCGGCGTATATTATGAGCATAGAGAAAGAACTGCAATGATATACTTGCATGGATTGGCTGCTGCAATCAGGCAGGATATTGAAGTTATTGAATCTTCTGCACAGGCAATTGCTGCTCCGACTGATTCTAAAGAAGAATTTCCAGTATCCCCCTATCGTAGTATAGATGTAAGAATTTCGAGGACAGGGCATTTAGAAGGCGAAGCTGAAGGTGAGTTTAAGCCAATTGACATGGATAACATTCATGATGCCATATATGGGTCAAAAGTAGAAGAAGCAATAGAGAAATACAATAGATCATCTGGACAAAAAGCTTTGTATGTTGTATCTTACAACCTAAGAAATATAGTAAGGGGCATGCAGCGCCCAGTTTTTCTGCCCAGAGAATCAAGAAATGCATTGATTGGATCAACCCTTGCAACATATGCAGAATCAAATTATTATTTAGTTACAAGATTAGATGTATTAAGCATATATACTGCTCTTTTTACCAGGATACCGGAAGCACTTGGTCCCTTAGTGCCATCAGATGAACGTTCTTTATTAAGAGCATATGTCATGTATTTGATTCTTGACCAAGATACTGACTTATTGAATAGGATTACTGGATTTAGGGATATAGCAAGAGCACAGACACATGTTAGTGATAATGCAGTGCTTCAAAGAACCAAGAGCTATTTATCAGATCTTAAGGCGTTTGCTGAGTTTCCCTTAGAAAAACTTATCATGGAATATGTTGAGCTGATAAAAGCCGTAGGAAAAGCATTAACAGGAAGACCTGTCGGATTAAAGCGCAAGGTACTGCCATTAGAAAGATCTTTAGATGCTCAGCTAGGTTCAATGCCAAGACGGGATGGAAATTACCGGAATGATGATGAGCCAACTGTTGACCCAGAACAATATAAGAGAATGCTGGCTCAAAGAGACAAAGTGCTTAAAGCATTAGCTTCAGCAAAAAACTGGGGAGCTAAACGAGTATTATCACATCTGGCAAAATTTTATTATGATTCTAATCCCTGGAATTATTTAACCTATTTTGAGGCTGGGCGGGACCCGTATAACAGAGTTACATTAGTGCCGTCAGAACGAAAGGTTGAGCCAGTCTATGTTGACTATACCGGCAATTTAGCAAAAATAGATAAATGGATGGAAGCTTTCTGCAAAGGCGAGCCTGTATCAAATTTGGCATTGATTGGCGACCCAGGAACAGGCAAGACAGCTGCATTGCTCATTGCAAGCACTAGGCATAATATAAGAATTGTAAATATAGATTTTAATGCATTGGAAGAGCGAAATTTGCCCGAGATAATGGGATTGATAAGAGCCAATAAACAGTATCCAACTATTATTTATCTTGATAACCTCGATGTAACAAACAGCGACACAATATATAGGTTGCTGAATAATCTTGAGAGATATATTGAAGGGCCGACATCATTAGGAAATAAAATTAAATTTGCTATGTCAACATCAACGTATAATAAATTACCTGTTGCTTTGAGACAGCGTTATGGATCAAGATACGACTTTAAAAAGCCTGATATGGAAGGCCAACTAAGAATAGCAGATGCCCACATGAAACAATCAGGCATTAGAAGATCGCCCCAGACGATGTTAAGAGAGATATATGGAGTAAAGAGATTAGATGATATAAAACCTGGACAGTATTTAGCTCCCCGTGAGATAAGAGATAAAATATTAGAAATAAAATTACAACATCAGGGTTAACTAATTTTTAATCTACCTAACATTTCAAAGCTTCAAGCTCGCAACATTGCTGACTCCGTGCTCGTTCATAGAAACGCCATATAAAATATCTGCTTCGCTGATTAGAGAGTCATTATGCGATATAACAAGATACTGGGCTTTTGACACATATTGCCTGATCAGCTTAGACAATTTCTCGCTATTATTTTTATCGAGAGCAGCATCTACTTCATCTAAAATATAGAATGAATGCGGATCATGCTCTTGTATAGAAAAGATAAATGCCAATGCAGTAAGAGTTTTCTCTCCGCCTGATAATGACCTAATATCAAGAAATTTTGCGCCTGTCAACCTGACAAGAATCCTGACTCCTGCCTCAAAGATATTTTTTGGATTTTCAATTATAAGAGATGCTTCTCCTTTAGTTGAGAGCGTAGAAAATATCTGTTTGAAGTTATTGTTAAGCACATTAAATGTGTTCATGAAAATGTCTTTTTTCCTTTCTTCAATCTCTGCAATCATCTTAAGCACTGAGTCTTTTTCACTGCCTAATTTATCCTTCTTTTCCAGTAATGAATTATACTCGCGCTCAACTGTGTCATAAATTTCAAGCGCCTTCAAGTTGACTGCATCCATGTTAGAAACCATTTTTTCAAACTTGTCTATCTCATGCTTGAATGCTTCCTCAGTTTTTGATGCGTCTAATTTTACTCCCTGGTATTGTGATAATTCCTGATTTAAGCCGGCAAGCTCAGCAGCTACTTTCGCATGCTCAAGCTGCACAGTATTCGTCTTAAGCTCATTGTCACGGTGCACTTCCCTTACTGATTCAATCTTATTCTCAAGCTTGTTTATTTCTTCGCTTAGAGTGCTTCTCTTGCTGAATAATCCTTTAAACTTGGTGTGGAACTCTTTTTGTGCTTGTTCTTTTTGCTTCAGCTGTTCTTCTCCTTTTTTGATTGCTTTCACCAGAACATCATTATCTGCATTAAAAATTTCAATCTCCTTATCATGCTGCTTTAATATGGCAGAGATTTTGTCGCGTTCTGCTGATATCATTCCAAGCTGTGCATCCATATTCTTTATCTCAGCATTTGTATGTGTAATTCCGTCTCTCAGCTGTTGTTTTTTCTGTTCATAACTATTTAATTCTGCCAATATAGTTGGATTTCTTAAACTAGTTATCTTATCTCTTAATTCCTGGCGCTTTATTTTGCAGTTGGCAAGCTCCTTGTTTGCATCTGATATCTTCTGCATAAGCTTTTGCATTTCAGAATCTGATTGCTTGATTTTATTTTTAAGATTCTGCTTTAATTCAGAAGAAACAGTTAAATCACTCTCCTCTAGGTGAAGAGTTTTTTCCATGGTTATTATGTCGCCTTCAAGATTTGCCTTTAGCCCGCGAAACTTGGATATCTCTTTCTCATTCATTTCTCTTTCTTTTTCCTGCCTGCTGATTTTTGTCTGCAAATCCTCTATAAGAGACTCGCAGTGTTCGATATCTTTGTCAAGATTCTCCTCTTTAAACCCAATGCCGTGCTTCTTTTCCCTGAAGCCTCCGCGCATTACACCTGTGTTTTCGCAAAGGTCGCCGTCTATGGTTGACATACGCGCATTCCCAATCCCAATTCTTCTCGCAACATCAATATTATTGACCACAATTGTATCTCCGAAAACATGCAGGAACACATTTTTGTACTGCGGTTCATACTTAACTAAATTAGTGCAAAGATCATGGACTCCTTCTGCTTTTAGAATTTTTTTAATTTCTGCATTCATTTCAGGAGTTTTTATCTTGTTTAATGGAATAAATGATGCAGTACCTAAACGGTTATTTTTGAGATATTTTATGCAGTCAGCAGCAACCTTATCATCATCAACTACAATGCTTTGTATTCTGTTGCCCGCTGCTACCTCAAGCGCTAAGCTGTATTTTGCATTTACTTTGCCTAAATCAGAGACCAGGCCGTGTATGCCCCGTATTGTGTTTTTTGATTTGCATTCCAAAATCTTTTTGACAGCAATATTCTGCATTGAGCTTTCTTTGACAACCATGCTTCTGGCATTCAATTTGCTGTGCTCCTCTTGAGAAGCCAGCAATCTTCTTCTTGCATCTCCAAGAGAAGCTGCTAACTCACTATCCTTTGTAAGAACAGAATTTAAATCAAGAATTGTATTTTTGAATAATGATTTCTTATTTTTTAGCTCAGTTATCTGCTCAGCATTATCTTTCTCGACTTCCTTGACTTTCTTTATCTGCTCTTCGATATTGTTAAGCTGAAACTCACACTTGTCTTTTTCTCTTAGCATATTCTGCTGCTGCTCTCTTAGCTGAGTGATCTCTTTTTGTTTTTCATCAGAAAGCTTGTCCAGGTCTTCTATCTGTTTATCTATATCTGTTGCAGCGTCTATTCCTCTTTTTTCCTTGAATTTTTTTAACTGCTGTTCAACCAGCTGCATTTCGCTGTTCTTTTTATGGACATCCTTGGCAAGAGCATCTTTCTCTCTGGTTAATTTTGCAATATTCTCTTCATTGTCTTTAAGGTCGCTTAGTAGCTGCTGTTTTCTCTGCTTGACTTTAACAATCTCATTTTTGTAAGTATCAATTTTTGTTTTCTGGGTGGCAACGTCTACTTTTAGCTTTTCGATTTCTTTTTGCATTGAGACTTGTTCTTTCTCTCCTTTCTGCTCAATCTCATTTGTTATCTGGGTAATAGAATTTTTCTTTTCTTCAATCTGTTTCTTCTGCTCATCTGCTTCTGCCTGCAGCTTCTCTAGTTTTTTCTTGGATTCAGCTATTTCATCCTGCAGTTTTTGCTTTGCTTTCTCATGCTTCTGGATTTTTAAATGAAGATAGCTTGCTTTGTTTGTATTGACTTTGTCGCTCAACTCTTTGTATTTCATTGCATGGTCTCTTTCTTTCTTCAGCTCTTTCAGATAAGTATTGCGCTCTGCTAGGATGATCTCTGCTTCCTTCAGATATTCATCAACTCTATCCAGCTCTTTCAGCGCTTTTTCTTTTTTTTCTTCGTAAACACCCATACCGGATATTTCTTCTATTATCTGCCTTCTTTCTATTGCACTCATTTCAACAAATCTTATGATGTCTCCTTGAAGAA
This sequence comes from Candidatus Woesearchaeota archaeon, assembly GCA_016180275.1. GTDB lineage: Archaea > Nanobdellota > Nanobdellia > Woesearchaeales > UBA10200 > UBA10200. The sequence goes on along the minus strand of JACPBN010000079.1, from coordinate 3,348 downwards.
CTATGTTGTATCCGTCTGGGTTTATTTTTGCTGCGCTTAACAGTTCAACAATCTCGTTTCTTGTCTTTATTTTGTCATTTATTTTATACGCGCTCTGCCCGCTTTGTTTTACTATTCTCGTTACTTTTATTTCTTGATCTTCCACTGGAAACGATTTTTTAGAATTATCAAAATGTATTGAAACTTCGCCAAAAGACGCTGGCTTTTTTGCTTTGCCGCCGTTATATATTAAGTTAGAGGATTTTTCTGCACGCAAAGCTTTTGCAGAACTTCTTCCAAGAACAAAACAAAGCGCATCACCTATGTTCGACTTTCCAGAACCGTTTGGCCCAAGAATGCAGTTAAATCTCTCACCAAACAACAGCTCTGTCCTTTTGGCAAAGGACTTAAAGCCATGCAACACCATCTTATTGATTTTTGTCATATGACCTCTTTTAAGGTATTGATAGTTATTGATAGTTGTATTTTTTAGTAAGATAGGCTGATATAGTTATTAATTAATCTGACTCAATTAATTCCCTGATTAAAGGTATATACATTAACAGAGTAATATAGATTTTACAGTGTTTATAAAGTTTTCTATGAGAAAATCAACCTGTTTTAGACAAATACTGTTCTATTTTATGCCCTAGTTTTTTTTGCCTTCTATGAATTTAATAAAAGTGCTAAACCAAAATACAGGAATCTTAATTTATAAATAGAGAATATAAAATACCTATTTTTTTGTTTTGATAAAATTTAGCATAGCAAAGTATATATAGTCTAAAGCCTTATGACTACTTAAGGATAAATATGGCTAATTAACGATAAATATCTCAAAAGACACAAATACATGAAGGCAAACAGCGGCTTTCAATATCAGGAGAAGATAACTATTGCTCAATTATTATTGTCTTTGGTTATAACTGGCAGATTGGGTGTATAAAAGAATAATTTGCCAATATTGGGTATACCTTAAAATCGAGGGGGTGAATCCGGTGTTTAAAAATAGATTAGCAAAGCTTGTATTGGCTGAGCCTGAATTGACTCAGGAAGAGATTAATGAAGAAGAGGTTTCTAGTATGTGCGATGGCGTTAATTGTTAAAGCCAATTTTAATTTGCTGCGCTTAGAACTCTCCCAATTTTTTCTGTAATTTCGCAGTTTTAGCTTTAATTTCAGAGTTGGCCATATCCTTATAAGTTGCCCAGCTTTTTCTAAATATGGCAGGAAATTTTTTATAATGCTCTTTTAAGAATTTTTGGGTATAAGGATCAGAAGGATAGCCTGAGCCAATATTAACTGCGTTGCCAAGCTCTTTCCTTATTCTTTGTTCAATCTTATGGATCTCTGCATCTCTAGTCACTTTTGCCAATATAGAAGCAGCGCTTACAACAGGATAATTGAAATCTGCCTTATGCTCTGCGACTATTTCAGGAAGTTTTGCTGCATTTTTTGAATCTTTATCAGTTATTTTATTTTTATTATCTAACTTTTTCAGCTCATTCTTAACATAATTCCTATACGCAGAAATGTTGTTGCTAGGGCAGTCTAAGACTGTCTTGTCAATTTTAACCTCTTTTTCCAAAGAATGTATGATCTCTGCGCTTTTGACTGCTTCAAGCCAGTTTAAGTTTAGAGTATCACTCTCTACGGCAGCATCTATTTCTTTAGGCTCAATGATTAAAATTTTATATTTTTTTACAATACCGATAACTTTGTCAAACAAATCTTCGCGCTGTTTGGGTGTCAAAAGTTTCGAGTCTTTTACGCCGATGAACTTTAATCTAGCACCATCTTTTTCATCTATTACTGTGCCGCAGATTACTAAAGGGCCTATTATTGGGCCGCGGCCAGCTTCATCAATGCCACAGATTAATACCATACCTAATTTAGAATTTAATAGAGTATATAAATGTTTTTGGGCAACAGAAATTATCCTGAAAAATTTTAAATGAAAACATTTTAATACCTGCTAATAATTTAAACTTATTCTATGAAAATCTACACCAAAACTGGCGACACTGGCGAGACTAGCTTCATCTCAGGCGAGCGGGTTAAGAAGAATGACTGCAGAATAGAAAGCTATGGCACATTAGATGAATTGAATGCAGTCATTGGAACTGCTATTTCCTTTACTCAAAACGCATTTATCAATGATATTTTAAGGCAGCTGCAGCATGATATTTTTACAATGTGCGCAGAGCTTGCATCTTATTCACGAAACATAAAGCCAGAAAGAATTCCGAAAATAAAGGCAAAGCATGTAGAGGACATCGAAAAGGCAATTGATAAGATTGAAGAGATGCTGCCAGAACAGAAATCATTTATTCTTCCTGGAGGAACACAAACAGGGGCATTATTGCACTTGTGCAGAACAGTATCAAGAAGGGCAGAACGCACTGTTGTTACATTGTCGCAGCAGGTTGAGCTTAATCCTGAGTTATTGAAATATCTTAACAGAATTTCTGACTTGTTTCATGTGCTTTCCAGATTGGCTAATAATGAAGCACATCAAAAAGAGCAGCAGCCAATATACAAGTATTTCGAAAGGAAATAGTTATTAGTTAGAATGCAGTTTCTATGGCCGAACTTTTATTACTTACTCTGTTTCTTTTTTTATTACTTACTGTGCTTCCTGCACTTCCCAGATATTTCCAGATTTATTTTTGCAATCTTAAAATCGTGTTTTTGCGCTAATAATCCGGCAGGCTCTTCTATCTCCTTTAAAGGAATCTCAATTATTTTTGAGCATTCTGAGCAAATCATGTGGTAATGCGGGGTATGTTCTGTAATCTGGTAATGATAATGCTCTTCATTCAATTGATATTTATTCAGCTTGCATTCTTCCACCAAAGTATTTACTGTGCGATAGACTGTAGATAAATTGATTTTAGGGAGCTTTTTTTTTGCAAGCTTATAGATGTCATACACAGAAAGATGGCTCTGCCTGTTCTTCTTGAACAAATTCAGTACAATTTGTCGCTGTTGGGTTATTCTTTCCATTATGATAAGCCTAATAGAAAAAGGTTTTTAAAGCTTTCCTATATTAACTGGTAAATAATCAGTGTTTAGTCTAGATAATAATATCAATAATAATAATAATATCAATTAACGTATTTGTTTAGCTACACTAAAATCAAAAGCGGTGGTGACTGCCAAATTATGACGAACACAAATCAACATAACATAGCCAAGTTGCGACGGGCAATGCCAGCTAATTAAACATTGAGAAGCACAACATATAATATTCCATTAACACAACCACTATCAAAGCGTAGAGGAGGAGCAACTCATTGATGCTCTAAGCTAGTGTTCGTCGGCAGTCGCCACCGCTTTTGAATAGATTATCACATGAGCTAAACAAATA
>JACPBN010000078.1 GCA_016180275.1 Candidatus Woesearchaeota archaeon | reverse complement strand
TGCTTATCAACTTAGCCTTTCTTTGTGACTATTAGCATGCTTACTCGCTTGCGACTGCCCGACCATTCTTAGCAGGATTATTTGATTTGTGTTCGTCAAACATTGGCAGCCTCAACTGCTTTTTTGAGCTAAACAAATACGAAGAAAATAATACCAACTGACTAATAAATCACATTCAAATTCTTATCAAAGTTTCCTAAAAAGTATGTGTACATACTAAAAACCGTACGTATTAAGTTACCTCTACAAAGCCAGAGCTGTGGCCAATACGAACTAAAAACCAATACTTTTTTATATACTTATTTTTATATTTAAACTATGGAACAAAAATATAGCAATCAAAGCAATGAGGATACAGCAATATGGATAGAAAAATACAGGCCGCAAAGCTTTAGTGATATCCGCGGGCAGCGAGATATTGTCAAGAGGGTTAAGGCTTTTATAGATCAAAAAAATATGCCGCATCTGCTTTTTACTGGACCAGCAGGCACAGGCAAGACTTCACTTTCACTTGTAGCTGCCAGAAAGCTGTTTGGCAGTAATTGGCGATCTAATTTTCTAGAGCTGAATGCAAGCGATGAGAGGGGCATTGATGTTGTTCGGGTAAAGGTAAAAGATTTTGCCAGAACCAGGGCATTAGGCGATGTTCCATTTAAGATAATTCTTTTAGATGAATGCGATGCGTTAACAAAAGAAGCCCAACAGGCTTTGCGTAGGACAATGGAAAATTACACCAAAACCTGCAGATTTATTCTCAGTGCAAACTATTCCAGCAAAATTATTGACCCAATACAATCACGATGTGCAATGTTCAAGTTTAAGCCTCTGGACCAAAAAGATATTGTCGGGATCATCGAAAAAATTTCGACTGAAGAAGGGCTTAAAATCGATGAAAATACCAAGAAAGCTTTAGTCGAAGCATGCGGAGGGGATTGCCGCAGATTAGAGAATATTTTACAAAGCTGCGCAGCATTAGGCGAAAATATTACAGAAGAACTGGTGTTTTCATTGGCATCAATGGCAAAACCAAAGGAAATTTCAGAGTTTCTTAATTTAGCTGTAGAAAATAAGTTTATAGAAGCAAAAAATAAAATGTTAGATACAATGCTTAACTATGGATTATCAGGGCTTGATATTATAAGGCAGATAGAAAGAGAGATTTGGCAGTTAAACGTTGACAGCAAGAAAAAGGTTGCTTTAATAGATAAATGCGCTGAAATAGAATTTAGGATGATTGAAGGGGCAGATGAGTTTTTGCAGCTAGAAGCACTATTGGCGCAGTTTACTCTTGTTTCCAAGTAAAATTGATATAAGCAGTATTATAACTATTATAACACGAAAAAGAAAGGGATAAAATAAATATGCCGAATTTACTCGATATGCTTGACCAGTACTTCGGTATTTACAAATTGTTTATAGTCATATGTTAACCCAATGTTTACCTGCTTCTTGAAATCTGTTCTTTCAAGAGGTAATGTTAAAGTGCAGTAAACAGCTCTTTCCTCGCTACCAGAACTTTCTCCAAATAATTTGACAAATCCTTCTGTTTTTGATCCAGCAACTACACTATCCCTAAGGCCAGAACAAGATATATCTAAGCCGCTAACATCTACAGTTACATATATTTTATCCTTTTTTGCAGGCTGAGGATCACATCTAGAGCCTTTTTCTGAAACTCTGTTATCTTTACCTCCTTTATGGACAATATTAAAACTAAATGAAATCTTATTTGTTCCAGTCACACTTTGGGCAAAATTTGTGACATGTACAGGAGCTCCTGAATTTTGTACGTCTATATTTGTACTTGTAGGCTCACATAAAGGCTCTTCTCCGGTCTTTCTTGTCTTACCGGTTAAATCAGACAATATACACAACTGAGCAACAGCTTTTGTGCCATATCCATAACATATATTAGCTCTTAATGGAAATAAGTAACTGCCAGTTATATTTTTATTATACTCTAAGTTTGCAAACTCGAGATTAGTAATTGTTCCTGCAATACTATTACCTTGAGAATCTAATCTACTTCCCACTAAATCTTCAGTTAGTGTTTTGTTCAGAGCTTGTCTAGTTGTTTTAAAGTCTTCCGGCTGAATGCCAACAATCTCTACTATTGCTTCATTAGCCTTTATATCAAATTCCCCTTTATTTTCAATTTTTAAATTGATATCAAACGGATAATTGTTATCAAATACCTCAACTGGAGGAGCACCTGTTAAAAACACACCTTCTAAGCCAACTTCTCCGCCTATAAATGCCTTACCCTGAGCACCCACAGTAGTTTTTCCGCCTGGCTGGTCAGAAGATCCACCTTCACAGCCTGCAATTATAAGTGCAGCAATTAGTAATATTGTTAGAAAGATTGTTTTGTTTTTCATTATGTTCCTCTTCTTTTTGCAAATATAAAACTAATATTTGTTATGAAATATCTAATAATAAGTTTTAATTTATAAATTTTGCTTTATTTCATGGCTAAATTCTGAACTTACATAATATTTACTTATTCATGGCATTATTTAGCTACACCTGTATTAATTATCCTTACATCTGTGTAAATTGATTCAGTATACCCGTAATTAAGCTCTATCTGCAATGGTGTACTATACGCAAATCTATTTTCTCTAGCAACAGGGAACTCACAAGTTATAATAGCTCTTCCGTCGCCAAGCTTGATAGCAGGCTTTCCTTGTTTTCCTAAATCAGGGCTGCATTTAGTAGGAGGAATCCCAGATAAAGTAATACTATATGTAATTTCATCTAAATCCTCAAAGCCTAACTTATAAGGACATTTTTGACCAATTGCATTATTGCTTAATACTTGGCCTTTGCCAACATTACTAATTTCAATTCTTACAAAAGCCCTGTCTATAGTTGAATCTAGGCTTACTCTATCAACAGCAACTGGAGCTCCAGTACCGCCTACGCTCACAGATTGCATTTGGCATGCGCCTTTCTCCTTTATTGCAGGGTTTTGTTTATTAGGGTCAATGCAAACAATAGGGGTAGCAAGTGTCTTATAATCGTAGCACGAGCTTAAAACAAATCTTGGGTTGTATTCATCTGCTCCTTTTGGCACTCTAATATTCCCAAAAGAACCAAAGCTTACAGTATCATAGCCACCATCCGGCAAAAACTCACTTTTTGGCTCTAGATTATTTAATTCTTTAAAATTATCAATATTCTGTATTATGCCGGTATCATAGCCAGAAAGATAAAATTTTGCGGTTTCAATCTTATCTGTTCCCTTGTTTCTTACTTCAGCAATAATCTGAATACTTGCAGTATCATATATCTCTGCAGGAGGCAGATTAGGCATAAAACGTATAACCAAACCTTCTGTGCCTGTGTAAATGCGCTCTCGAGCAACAGCTGTATCTTGTTTAGGATTTTTGCCAGAAAATAAGCCAGTGCCTTCTCTGCAGCCGGTCAGTATTAATAAAAAAACTATGAGAACTAATAGAACCATGATTCTATTTAATTTATCTACTCTAACACCTTTTTTCATTTTGTTAAGCTATATCTGGATATTTTTAATATATCTTTATATCAAACAACCAGGGTTTAAATTGTTTTCGGTAGTATAGGATAAAAAATTTACTATCTATATATCTCATCATCAATTTATATTTTCTACCTAGGTATTTGTCCCTCAAATTGATTAAAATCTGCAGTGATTCCTCCTACAATGTCTTTTATTACTATCTCTTTTTCTATGCTTTGTGAATATGTATATTTAAGTGCAATTTTCAAGGTAGTTGTGAAATCACCAAGTTTTTCAAATTGATTATCCGTATTATCAAACCTAGCAGTGCATTTTATAATATTATCTCTGTCTTTTATCTTTTGATCTGCTGTGCCCTTTAGAACAATAAATTGCTTATTTGGATTACTGCCTTCGTCGTTGTCTTTTTCCAAGCTACATTTTATATTATTATTTTCAAAAGCCTTATCTGCTAATACTATATTATCTATGTAAATCTTTTCTAAGCCAGAACAGCCATTGCTTTCAACAACCCTGCCTTGGCCTAAATTATCCAGGTATATTAAGAAATTATAGTAATAATTGTCTTTTATCTTCTGCGGCTTTTGCAAAACAATTTTTGTGACTGCAACAGGGGCTCCCTGGCCATTACTTGAAGAGATGTCTTTCATTTCGCATGCAGCTGCCCTTAACCTTAAATCATTGCTTGTTGCTAGACAAACATCACTGCTAAATATAGTCTCATAAGGATAACATGCCTCTAAAATAAATTTAGTCTTTGCAGTTGATGGCTTGTTTCGCACTCTAGCTTCAAAGTTGTATATTCTTTCTTCACCAATCGGATTATCAAAACTTAAACCATGTAATTTTATTATTTCTTCACCATTTATCTCACCTTTACTATTTTTTACTTCTATAGCATCAGTGTCTGCATTAACCAATATTAATTTTCCTTCATCAACAGCCAAATTTTTATTATTAGCCCCAATATCAGCAGTACCTATATTCTTAACATAGGCACCAAACCTAAAGCTATCACCAACATATACATTCTCAGGCGGAGAATCTTTTAAAAAATCTATTTGCAGGGCTTTTATGCCAGTTCTTTCAAAAGCTCTCAATGGCTGTTGTTTTTGATAATCTGAAAAAAAATTGCCAAAAATGCCCACTGAAGATGAAGATTGAGAACTCTTGTCAACATCATTATTTTTCAACAGAGAACAGCTTGTTGCTAGCAGAATAAAAACTAATAAAATCATTAAAAACAAAACTTTCTGCTCTATTTTTTTCGTTTGCATTTTATGCCACCAGGCAGCGTTTGTAAAAATTTGTTTATTTAGGTTATATCATTATTACCTATCCGCAAATCAGGATCTATTTCATACCCTATATTTACTTTCGTGTCCTTAAATATTGCATAAGTGTATTCCATCTCTATCATTATCTCTTTATTAATGAATTTTTGTTTCAAATTCAGATTTTGTGCATCTCTTCCAAATAATTTATTCTTGTCAATTGAAGTTGTACAGCGCGGAATGCCTGTGGCAGCAATATCTTTTACATCACTTAATCCAATTAATCTCTCTGGTTTTTGTAATTCTGCGATATATTCTTTTTTTAACTGATAAGCTAATTTTAATACCCTATTATTGTCTTTTTTATCTCTCTCTTTTGCCCTCTCAAATGGGCAGATGTCAGTAACAGGCTCAATGCCCTGAGGTAGATACAAGATAATATTATTGATTCCTACTATCTTTCCTTCTTTATATTTTTCTGAATTAAATATGTCTATCTTCCAAGTTAATTGTGTATTTTCGCCTATTACAATAACAGGTTTTTCATAAGTCGGCAGCTTAATATCTATAATCGCAGGATGTGAGCCATGGAAACCTTCCACTTTACCAAATGGATAGGTTGATGCTAAATTTATAGGCAGAGCATTTTTAGCTATTAACTTATTCCAATAATTAAATTCATAGTCTAAATTGCTGTTCGCAGTTTCTTCATCATATTCCACTGTTTTTTTAATACTCCTAATGGCATCTTCTGTTGTCAAGACAACAGGCAAGATAGTTTTTGTTTTGTCTGTGAAAATAACAGCTGCGCGTAATGTATTCTCTCCAGTTACGAAGACATTAATTCCGTTCTTAGCGATGTCACCGGCGCTAATATCTACTCCAAATTCAAATTCTGTTTTATATTTCTTTAAATCATCATTAGAAAAAACTACTTTTCCCTGATCTTTAGGACAAGCTATACCCGGTGTGCTTCGGCATATAATATCAGCAGGAATGCCTTCTTTCATAGTTAACTCTTCTTTTTTACTTGTTTTATTTTTCAACATTGCTGCAAATGTCAGTTCTGCCTCAGCATAAGCTGATTTGTACCTTATGTTATACTCAACCACTGCATTTACACTTTTTACTGTTTTTTTATTCTTGATCATTTCTGGCGGGTCTGGATTAGGCACAGGATCCTGAGGTTCTTCTCTTAAATTCACTTCAGTAAAGTCATTTTCCATTTCAATCTCTCTAGCAGCTATTACTCTTTCAATCTCATTCTTTTCTTTTTTTGCTTCTGCCAGCCGCTTTACTTCTTGCCCAAGGCATTCCTTATACCTTTCACCAATAAATGCAGTTAACATTTTTACTTTTCCGCGTTCAAGATAATAATCCGTATAATAACCTTGTTCTTTACATCTTTCAGCTGCAGCAATTTCAAATTCACTTACATCATCATAACCTAATTCCTCTGCAAGCGTTATCCAAACACCTGTTTTTTGCTGAGCATACTCTTCTTGGCTCAATCCTTCTGGAGTATATTTTTCAATAAAAGCTCCGGCATTAATTGCGCTATACCCAAGAGTAACCCAAAATCCAGAAATCATAATAATTGCCATCCAAGTCATTATTGGTTTTTTGCCTTCATTTACAATTGACTTAAATACCCAGTACCAAACAACAGTTGGCCAAAGCGCTTTTAATGCCCACCATTGTGTCTGTATGCCGATCAGCTTTACTATCCTGAACCATTGCCATTCTATTATGAAAAATACTATAACTATGCTAAATGTCCTAAATCTTAAGCTTAAACTGTTAGGCGCACCTAATAAAATTATAGAATAAATTATCAAGAATATAAAAGCCCATTTATATGCAACAGCACTAGGGCCTTGCCAGCCGCCTGTCATACCCTGTATTACGTGCAAAAGTATGCCTAATATTAATACTATATCAAAGAATCCGTCTGAAAACTTATCAGTTTGTTTTTTTACTCCAGAAGCTGCACTTTTTGCTAATGCAGCAGATATCATGCCTGCAGTAACTGCTGTGTCAACAGCTGCTCTTCCGCCTGCATTTACTGCATTAGCTCCTACAACACCAGCTCTTTGGCCCCATCTGGTAAATGTCGGGAAATATTCTTTCATGCTCTGGGCAGCTTTATCCAATCTTTCTGAAGCTCTATTTAGCTTTTCATTGACTGCTGCTGTTACATCAGTCTTTAAAAATCCGCTAAGATTTTGCTGATCACTTCTATCTTGTTCACGATTTTGTTGAGCCTGCCCTCTTAACAACTTTAATTGCTCACCTATTTTTTTATTCATTATCTTGGCAAATGCCTGTTCACGTATGGCAGGATCTTGTATTCTTCCAAGCTGTTTTTGCAGTTCTTCAATTCTCAAATTCTGCATTGCCAGGTTTTTTGCATTTCTAAGCTCTTGTTCTGTAATATTGTCCAGTTTCTCCTCATGCTTTTCTAAATGGTTATCTACATTCTGTTCAAAAGAATCATGCCACGTTTGGATATCACCTGAGAACTTTTGTTGGACTTTAAGTTGTTCTTGCCTGGCTTGCTCCTGTTGTATCCTGGCTCTTTCCATACTTTCTTTAAATTCATTTGTAGCATGTGCAAATAACTTCTCAAACAGCTTCTCTGCCTCCTCTAAGCTTATGTTGTTTTCCTGCTGCAGATGGCTTACGAACTGGCCTCTAAAATCATCAGGCTTATTTACAACTAAATTTACAAATTGGTCATGGGAACCTATGTTTGCACCAGCAGAATTGCGCGCAGCTAAGAAACTTTTTATCCTGCTTTTTTCATCTCTATCTAAACTAGTACCTAATCGATTTACTCCATGATTTATGTCCTTTAGTATTCTATTTTGAATCTCTGCTTGTGTTGGCATTTTATTTAACTAGAACTCTCTACACCTCTTTTCATTTTCATATCTAAATATGTCTAATTTAAAATTCATTAGCTATCTAAAGCTACCAGAATATATTAATCTTTCTTATTCTTGATGCATTTATCTTTGATTTGAAAGCAGCGGCGGCTGCCGACGAACACTGGTTTTGATTACTAAAGAGTTTTTCTTCCTCTACGCTAAGATAGTAGGTGTGATGACAGGAAAGTATTGCGTGTTATATTTATGAATGTGTAATAAGACGGCATTGCCCAGAAAAACTTGACTAGAATATATGGATTTGTGTTCGTCAAAATTGGCAGCCGTCACTGCTTTTATTATGCTAAAAATATCATTAATCTTTCTTTATATTTAGCCTAATCTCCGGCACAAACATCTTCTTTTTAGGTATAATCTTCAAATAATTAAAGTCCTGCCTTAAGAATGGGTCAACTAATCTTGAATATGAGCCAGAAGATGTGCTTAATACAAGCTTGTGGCCATTTAGTATAAGCTGAGCTTCTTTATCTTCATTATCATCAACAAAAGTAAATGTCAAATTGCTTTTTGCTTTTCCAAGCTGGATTTCTTTAAATACACTCTCATTAATCTGGAAGTCAAAAACAAAATCTCTTGGCTGCTTTAGCTTTGTTTCAATGCTAATTCTATCAAGCAAATATTGGCCATCGGCAGAAGCTTCGAATGTATTTTCTCCTTTTAATAAATAAGCATTACTATATTCTTGAAAGAAAGGCGTGCCACAGTCAGGAATGCCAGTAAATAATGGATTTCCGTTTAAAGTAACAGTTAATTTCCCTGCTTTTTTAGGATCACATTCAGGCACAAAGCTTAGTTTTACTTTTGAAGCAGAGTCTTCCTCTTGCTCATCTACTATAAAGACTGTTTTAGCTTTTTGGCCAGTTATATCTTTTACATCTCCAGTAACTTTAACCTTTTCTAAACTATATTCATTAACCTTCCAGAAAGCTATTCCAGGAGAAGAAACACTAAACTCTAAAGTGTTTATGTTCTTAAGCTCATTTTTTTTGATGGTAATAGGCTCTATGCTTCCTTTTATCTCAGAATTAAAAATTTCTTGACTGTTTAATTGCACAATCAATCTGCCAGAAGCAACTTTTACATTAAAACTTAATAATACGTTCTCAACATTATCAAGCTCGTTTATTGTAAATGTCATTTTTTGAGGCTCTTTTGTAAATACTCCGCTTTTTACATAGATGCCGCCAACTTCTTCTAATACTTGACCTTCCTTCTTTGTCATTAAATTAACGGCAGGCAATAAATGCTCTATCCTATCATTTGCCTGGAAATCCATTCTGCCGGGATTAACCTGCAATACAGTAACACTGAATTTCTTTAAGCCTGAAGAACCTGAACTACCAGAGCCTCCAGATGTGCTGGTATCAAGAATCTTGTTACGTTCACTTGCCGGAAGAAATACAATATAAATAATTATTAACACTGTTATTACTATTATTAAGACAGCTGCTCCTGCCGCTCCCTGCGGCTTTTGCGCTTTCCTTCCTAATTTACCTGGATTACTAAACAACCCTCTTTTCATAGCTGTATTCATTTTCGAAGAATAAAAACCTTTATATATATATGTTTTTCTATTTTGTTCATACATGAAAATACTCCATTCTAATATTAAAAAATGCGAATATAAGCTTCAAATACAGACATTGGACGATTTATGGTACCTTAGCCAGGTTATTGATGTTGGCGATACTGTCAAAGGCAAAACTATCAGGAAAATAAAAACAGGAAGCTCAAGCGATGAAACCTCATCTTCTGTGATAAGAAAGCCAGTATTCATCTCAATAGAAGTTGAGAAATTAGCCTATACCAAAGATTCTCTTAGGATATTAGGCAGAATAAATGAAGCTAGTGAAGAGGTAAGCAAAGGCGAGCATCATAGCTTTAATGTAGAAGAGCAGACAACAATCACCGTCATAAAACCAAAATGGTATAAATACCAATTAGACAAGCTTAAGGAGGCAGCTGAGCAGAAAGATACCCATATACTTGTCTGCGTATTTGACAGAGAAGAGGCTACCCTATCATTAATTAAAAAATATGGGTTTGAAATTCTTACTGAATTTACCGGTAATGTGCAAAAGAAAGGGGATTTAACTAAATTGAACAAACTATCCCTGAATTTTTATGAAGAAATAATAAATAAATTAAAAGATTATGCAGTTCGTTTAAATATCAATCATATTGTTTTAGCATCTCCGGCATTTTTTAAAGAAGATTTAATGAAAGAGCTTAAAGACCAAGAGCTAAAGAAAAAAATCATTCTAGCAACATGCAATGCAGTCGGCAAGAACGGAATAAATGAAGTATTAAAGCGTCCTGAAGTAAAAGAAGTTCTAAAGCAAGAGAGAACAGCTAAAGAAATTAACTTAGTTGAAAAATTATTATCTGAGATATCAAAGCAAGCTCTTGCAGTTTATGGCTTAAAAGAAACTAAAGAAGCTGTTGAAGCAGGTGCAGCTGAATCCATATTAATTACAGATAAGTTTATTTTTACGCGCAGAGAAGAAAATAAATTTCAGGAAGTGGATAAACTACTAAAGCAAACAGATGGCATGAAAGGAGAGGTTAATGTCATCTCCTCTGAACATGAAGGCGGCAAGAAATTAGATGGCTTAGGGGGCATTGCAGCATTATTGAGATATAAATTGCATTATTGACTTAGTCATATGTATATTTCGCACTTTACTGCATAAAATATTTAAATAAAATAACAACTAATAATTAGTATCTCCAGTAATAGGGTGTCAAATATATATATATACATCTATAATCTCTTTGATGGTGAAATTATGTTATGTGATTTATGCGGAAAACAAGGTGAACTGTATAGGGCAAAAATTGAGGGAAGTGAGCTAATAGTATGCGGAAATTGCAGTAAATACGGCAAAGTACTTGGAGTTATAAGGCCTGCTTTAAAGAATGCTGATAAAGCAGCGACTAATGAACAATACCTTAATGAAAAGCCAAAAGAACCAGAAGAATTCATAATAGCAAACTATTCAGAATTAATAAGAAAAAAACGCGAGCAACTTAAATTAAACCAAGAGGATTTTGCTAAATTATTAAATGAAAAGCTTTCTATACTGCATAAGATCGAGACAAACAGCTTTGAAATGCCCCTGGATCAAGCTAAAAAATTCGAGAAAATTCTGCATATAAAATTAGTTGAAGTATTTAAAGAGCCTGATGTGAAAATACAGCAAGATAAAAAAGAGGGGTTTACATTGGGGGATTTCATAAAGATCAAACCAAAAAAGAAATAATAAAAGAAAAAATACATCTTAATAAATTAGCAAAAATAAAATGATAATAAAAACTAAATCAATGAAAAATGGCTGCTGATTATTCTAATACTACCATTATCATCCCTACTTTAAATGAAACAGGGAATATAGGCCTGCTATTAAACAATCTGGTTGAGTTATACCCTAAAATCAACATTATCGTTGCAGATGACGGCAGCAAAGATGGCACACAGCAAATAGTCAAAAATCTTTCAGACAGTTTTTCTAACATTATATTATTAGACCGAAGAAATGAAAAAATCAAAGGCTTGTGCGCAAGCGTTATAGATGCAGCAAAAATAGCCACAACTGAAAACCTTGTCGTGATGGACGGAGACTTGCAGCATCCGCCTGAAAAAGTTAATGAGCTTATTGCAGCTCTTGATAATCATTCTCTTATAATCGGCACAAGAAATAAGATAAAAGAGCCTTGGTCATTGCACAGAAAATTACTTTCTGTAATCGCGACTAAGTTAGCAAAATTAAGAGTGCATTATAATGATCCGATGTCTGGCTTCTTCGCAGCAAAAACAAAACTTATTACTGAAATATTAAATAAGCACGGGCATAAGTTTGAAAAAACAGGGTATAAAGTGCTGTTTGATATGTTGAAATATCTGCCTAAAGATACCGGGGTTGCAGAAGTAAATTATGATTTCTTATTAAGAGAGCATGGCAAAACAAAGATAGGGATTAGACAAATATTTGCCTTCTTAAAGGCATTAGTCAAGTAGGCTATTTGATAGGTTGTAATCATTATTTCTAAATATGTAAAAAGTATCTTTATTAAAAATCAATTCATTTTCTGACTTTATTACCTCAAATAATAATTGCCTATCTTTACACTTTTCTTCATTATAGCAAGGGTAAAATTCTGTATTATATAATATATATGCAGACTTATTACGGTATGTGCCATAATTGATCAATGCAGTAGGGATGTCTTCGTAAAAAGAATAAGCCTTAACATCAGTGTAAGCGAGGAATGTGGGGTCCGTCGTTAACACTGGCAGAGTTAGGTTATTGTTAAGAAAATATTTATGGACTTTGGCAGTCGTTTCAGTTTCAACATCTGTTCTCCATACATATTGCTCATAATTTATGTTTAAAGGGACTGACATTAAAACTAATACAATAACAATAAACATCACTCTCACAATCTTTTTATAACTTATTTTATCATACGTCTCATGCAATCCATATCCTGCTAATATCGACAGGTAAGGCAAAAACTCAATTGAAAACCTCAATTGCTTGTTTACAATAGCAGTATAGTAAAGAAACGGCAATAAAAATGAGGCAAATATTATTATACTGCATGGATATGTTTTTGATTTTTCCCTTTCTCTGTAATAAAAGAAAATTCCAATAAAAGCAAATATCAACAGAGGATTTTGCCTGAGCAATTCTATTAGATAAAAAAATATATTGTATACTGGACTTTGTATTTGATACACAATATTTCCTTGGTGTTTACCTGCTTCAATAAAAGGCAATAATACGTTTCCATCATATTTGATATAATTTAATATCAATAATGGAAATAATATCACTAAAAATCCAGCTAAAATTAAGAAAATTTTTCTAAATGCTTCTTTCAGGTGTCTGTATTTTAAATACGGTCTCTTCCTATTTTCTCTATTAATCAGGATATATGCACAAATAGCAGCCAATAATACCCCTTGAGGATATCTAAACAAGAATCCAACTGCTATAAACATCCCTGAGTAAAAATATCTCTCCTTGACCACTAAATATATTGCAACTAATGTAAAGAAAATCGCCGGAATATGTGTTAATATGAATGATGATTGGTAAAAAAATATCGGCGAGATTGTAAATATTATTGAAGCAAAGAGGGCAGCTTTTTCATTGCTTAGTTGTTTTGTTATAACATATACCATTGCTATATTAATGGCACTAAATAAAATTATAGCTAACTCAGAAAATAAAGCAACAGGCAGCCCACTCTTCCATATTAGTCCAAGTATTAAAGATAATCCGAGCGGCCTTATACTCTCCCAAACTCCTATCTCACCTAATGAATATATATATTTTCCAATGCCTATATAAACAGCTTCATCCCAGATAACTTCATGATATGAGAATGCTAAATTAACTTTTAAGATCAAATATCCTGCTATTAATGCAGCTAAACATATTATTGAGTAATTGTACTTAAGTAAACCATATTTAATTTTACTATTAACCATATCTACTAAGAATTCAGGAGAGTTTAAATTTTTGATGGAAATATAGCACCATAGAAAATATGAACGATGCCTAAGTGCCTTTATTGGTATTCCTGGCAAACAGAGATATTTGCGACCATGCAGAGATTCTTTATTATTATGTTTTTGTCCTGCATTCCACAATATCTCTTGTCATCTATGACTAAACAAGGGTATTCATCTATCTCATAATACTGGTTGAGTATCTTTAATGTTGTCAGATTCATGTCCATGTCAAATGAGAATATTGAGATTTCCTCATCTATCTTCTCGTTTATATCTGAAAGCACAAATGACTGGTCATCGCATTTCTTGCAGTCTCCGCTGTTCCTGTAAAAGAAAAGTATTATTGGCTGCTCAAAGCCGCATTTCTGCTTTACTCCTCGCAGCAGGTTAAGATAGAAAACCTCTTTCTCGTTGAAAAACTTTTTTTGCTGCCTGTAATAAGGAGATTTGAAAAACTCTTCACTTGTTTGCCTATACAGGTCTATTCTCTGGCCAAGCTCCCAAATGGACTTATCAAGGTCATGCAGCATGTTCTCAAATATCAGGCATGTCATCTTATTCCCATATGTGTCTCCCATGCCCAATAATGTCTGCATCTGGTTAAAGCCGTTGATAACTTCTTCAATCTGCGTGTCTATTACTTTCTCCCTTTCTTTATCTAATGTTTTGTTTACAAATATAATTATAGAAAGCAGAACAATTGTAATAATAAATCCAAGAATAAATATGTTTTTAATGTTTTTTTTTATCGCCATTTTACCTTTTTCCCCCTAATGACTGAGAAATATGAAGCTACCCAGAATATCTGGTATAAAAAAAATATAAACGGATACCCTAACATGCCTATCTTCTTTTCTTTATACCTTATTCTGGCATATTTTAATCCAACAAACATAATTAACAATGTGCCTAAAAATGCAGTGAAGCTTAGCACTGAAACTCCGCCATATGTTAATATGTCAAAATTCCAGTCCAAAAAATTCTCGAAAAAATTATAGTTGGTATAATGGTAATAATAAATGTTCTCTATTAATTTACTTAAGCCTAAGTATGTTGAATACAGAAACAAAACAATACCTAATGTAATAAGTATTATATTAAACGGAATAAAAAATCCGAAATATCCAAATTTTCTATTAAATAACATCTCTCTATGCTGATAATATGTCTTTATTGCTCCTGAATACCATCTTTTCCTCTGCCTGTATAAACTCTTAAAATCATCAGGCAATAATGTCCGGACTTTTGTATCTATACAGCTTTTAATCTTGTAGCCAGATTTATGTATTCTAAATGCAATTTCCATATCTTCTGTAATATTGTCCTCGTCAAATCCATCAATCTTTCTTAGAACAGAGGATCTGTAGATTGAAAATGGCCCTGGAGTAACGAATAAACAATTAAATGTCGATAATAATTTTAAAAATAATGAAAGCCCTATTATATATTCTAAATCTATTATCCTTTGCAGGAATGTAGAAGGATTTCTTGCTTCTACACTTACAGTGACTGCGCCTATTGCATGCTCATCAAAATAAGGCAGTGTACGTTTAATAATATCAGGAGAAGCCATTGAATCAGCATCCATTGTTGCAATAAATTCACCTTTTGCTATTTTAATGCCTTGGTTTAGGCAAGCAGCTTTTCCCTTATTATTGCTATTATCAATTAAAATAAATCTCTTATCATCTAAATATTTTCTTGCAACATCACTTGTTTTATCATTGCTTCCGTCATTCACAATTATGAACTCGATCTTATTATAATCTATTTTTTTTAATGACTTGAGGGTATCTTCTATTTTTTGTTCTTCATTGTATGCAGAAATTACTATAGAAACAAATGGCAATGTTGCAGCATCATCAAAAATCCTGTTTTCGTATAAATTCTTTCTGTTTGCTATGAGAACTAAGATAAGTGTAACTACGAAATATGTTGCCAAAAACCATACTAAATACACTAAAATCATATAGGTTGGATTCATCTAAACACCTGTTTTCTATATGTATGTTATCGTGCTTTATATTATTTAAACCTTTTTATTTTTTAAGCGATAATTCATAAATTAGGGAGAACACCCTTTCATCAAACATATTCTTGTTCAGCTTATGTATGCTGTCCAAGATCCAGTGCAGGATCAACCCTAGCAAAATGAAAGCTATTGGATTATAAAAAAAGCTCAAAATTGCCAGCACTATACAAAACTCAATTGTGTGGAATATCATAAAAGATTTTCCAGCATACTCTTTATTTTTTGCTGCTTTAATATAATACGGATATGCCTTAAATCCATTCCAAGTTTTATGCTTATACATATACCACAAATTATGGTCAACATCAACTAAGAATCCGCCTATAAAACAAAGCAAGCTAAATACACCAAAAAACGGCCACAAAATAGCACTTAATATTATACAAGATATGAAATGCTGGTAAGGGTACATAAAAATTTTAAACAATTGGTGGTTTATATATTTATCTAATGAATACAGCTTTATAGAAAAAATGTATTTGTTTAGCTTTTTCTGTAAAATAGTACTAAGCTGCGGCGACTGCCGACGATGGCATTGCCCGGAAAAACTTGGCTAAGTTATATGGATTTGTGTTCGTCAAAATTGGCAGTCGCCGCAGCTTTTGATGTTGGTGTAGCTAAACAAATACGAAAAAACTATACGATAAAATATTTAAAAGTTAAACTTGCAGTCTAAATTTCATTTAATTTTGTCATCTGCTGTAAATACATAACAAAAATGTTTGATTATTATCTGCCCTGACTATATTCAAAAAATTTATTTCTTCTAAATTTAATGACGGAAAAAATATTTTATCAAAATAAAAAGCAATTTAAAGATAATAATTTAGTTTCAAAATTTTTTGCTTGATTATATTCGTGTATTTTATTTAAATTTTTAGTATGCTATTATTTTTTGATATTTCGTCGAGAAAAATTTATTTTTCAAAAGTGACGAAAAAAATATCTCAAAAAAAAAGAATATGCTTTCAGACGACAAGCATAGCCAAATAAAAAGGTTTATATACTAGTGTATTTTTATCATGTCCTAAATTATTCGAATGGGAATAATCTATTCCAAAATCATACTTGGGGTTATATATTTATTTTATTAAAAAGCAGGTGAGCGTTTGCAAAAAAAATCAGGTGATTTTAGCAAAAATTGTAGTTATTTAAAATTAGTTATGTTACTAGTTCTTTCTGCTGTTATTGTTTTGATGGCTATTTCGGTTGCTTCTGCTGTCTTTTTGCCTGTAGGTGGTAGCGGTGTTTTTGATATCAATCTAACAGCTAATACAGGATTTAATTTCAGTACAGGTGCTTCTACTGCATCATTCGCATCTGCAGATATATTCTATAACGGCACTATGCAACCTAGCGGTATGGGGAGCCAGGATGATGGCGCTTTTCGTATATGGCTTGCTTCTACTAATGCAGCCAGGATTAGTGGCTCAGGCCCAAATATAAATCTAGATTATATGTATCAGGTCATGTCTAAAGATTTTATGCCTTCTGGCTCTTCTCAAAGAACATTTCCTGTGTATCAAGTTGATGACGGCATAAATCTATATACTGAAAAACTTAATTATGTTCTGCTCAAAGTTACTTTTAGGAATGCCAGCCTTTTGAGATTTAGTTATAAGATGAATAATCAGACTGATAATCAGACAGTTGGAACACAACCTACTGCTGGGTGTTATGCACAGACAACTTCTTCAGCATGTTTTGCAGCAGGGGCTTGTTTCTGGGATTCTTTTGGAAATTTCTGCAAGGATAATACTCAGACTGGCGGTGGTGGCTCATCAGGCGGTGGCGGTACTATGGCAACTGTATTTTGTGCAGCATTTAATGTTAATGTTCAAGAATGCGGCAGATTAAATAGTTCTTTATGTACAAATACTTCATCCTCTTGTACTCAAGGGACAAATTTTGATAATTCAAGGGGGCTGAAATGTGAGGATATAACTGGCGGAAGCAGTATTCAGAGACAAGGTATGTGTGACAATGTCCCTTTAATGTCAACCTGCTGTAGTTGGACTGGGAGTGCGTGTGTCTCAAATGCAACTAAAACTACCTGTAAGGGCGCATTTAATAATCAATCTTCTGGAGCAATGAAATTCTGTGAGGATGCAGGTAACAGTTCTTCTCTATGTGCTCAGTTAAAGACTACTCAATATATGCCTTGCAGGTTTGATAATTCAAGCACTCCTGAAAGGATTACTTATCCTAAATGTGTATTTGATAGTTCTACTGCATTTGGTGGTGGTTCAGTTCCTATGGGCGGCGGTTTAGGCGGCGGCGGTTTCTTTGATATCACTACACAGGCAGCTTGTCAAGCATCAGGTGGCAATTGGAAAACATTCACTTATGAAAAAATAGATCCTTTATATGGGACAAAATCTACTGTAACTGAGACCCATTGTGAACCTTCATTTGGCTCAAAAGGCGGCGGCGGTGCAATGTCATGTGATCAGATGTGTCCTGCATGCGAAAATGACATTAAATCAGCTTCGCTTGGTGGTGCCAATACTACTACTCAAGCAAAATCCCAATGCGAAAATTCTAGCCTTGGAACTTGTAAATTTGTTAATAACAGCAAAGCATTTAATGGTTTAGGTTTCTGTAATTTTGATAAAGCTTATACTGACTTTGGCGGTAGCGGCAATTGTCAAAATGATTGTTTTGCATGCTTTGGGTCAACAACATGTACGAGTAGCCAGGCAAATTGTACTTGGACAAATGATCAATTTGGCAGTGATTTTAATAGCGATGGCAAGACAGATGGTTGGTGTGATCCTAAAGCATATCAGAGTTTTAACAGTTGTGCGACTAATTGCAATGCATGCTTTACTGAAACTACATGTAATACTAGTGCACAAAATACTGGTATTGTGAATTGTACATGGATAGATAGTTATTCTCCTAAAGCCACTCATCCTCTTTATAATGTAAGCAATGCAGGAATTAATCCTCAGTTTGGTTTTGTTGGTTGCATTAAAGTTACTAAAACTCCTGGCCCAGGTTTTAATAGGTCAGGTGAATTATGTATGTATCCGGGTGATGAAGATGGCAATGGCGTTGAAGGATGTAATGATCCTTCCTGTTCCAATGATCCTGCATGCGGATTTGGTATGGGTGGTGGGTTTAAACCTACTGCAGGCGGTGCTCCTCCTCCTGGCGGCGGTCCTTCTAATTCGTCTCAATTAGGGTTTGGCTCAGATTGTTTTTCAAGAGATAATACTAATCAAACATATTGTACTAGTTTATCTGGATGTACCTGGAAACAAATTGGTAGTTTTGGTTTATGTGATCCTTTATTCGATCAGCAGATGGGCGGCGGTATGCAAATGGATGCACCTCCTACTATATTGGGTACTGATGCTACTGGAGATGCAGGCGGGCAAGATTGGCTAGATATTGCAGGCTTAGGCTATCATGATAGCCCTCAAAATATGGATCTTGGCTTAGGTTTGGTAAATATCACTAATTTTGTAGGATGTAATAAGTTCCACATAGCAAAAAGCTTGAACAGAACAGGTAAATATTATAGGTTTATAGATGTTGATGCTAATGCAAGCACTGGGTGCAATGCAACTAGTGTTGGCGGTATAAATGATGTTTCAGGTTATGAATATAAAGTTGTATATGAAAACAATGGGACAAGTGAAGTTAAATTATTATTTAAATGCGGTCTTAATGCAAATCAATTCTTAAATAATGCAAGCAAATGGGTTTTAATTACAAAGGCACAAGTTGCTTCTATGGATTTTGGATGTTATATAGATGATTTTATGATTTCGCAAGGATTTGCAGGTGTACATATCCAGCTTATCAATAAAGTAGATATCTCAAACCCTAAACAAAATATAAGGGTCTATGCAGCAACTGCAAATGCAACCACTAATGACACATGGCCTGTTGATATTGCGGGTCCATTTTATTATACTCCTGGCTCAATAGACTTTAAAATGGAAGATTGTAATAATCCAGGCGCTGATATAGATGGTGATGGTTATACATCTGATCAGGATCCAGATTGCGCTAAATTTAAGCAATATGGTTTTGTGCCAATTGAAGGCGGGCCAAAATGCAAAGATGGCATAGATAATGATGGCAATGAATTAACTGATTGCAATGATCCTGGTTGTAAATATGATAACTTCCAATGCGGTGGCGGAGCGGGTTTTGGATATAAAAAAGATAATAATGATAAAACAGCCCCTAAAGTCAGTATGCAAAGTATGGATGTATTCCCGGATGGCGCAATGGTTAAAATTATTACAAATGAGCCAAGTAATGCTACAGTTGAGTTTTATGGCACAAGTTCAACCTGCACTAGTCTTAATGAAACAGTTGTAGATTTTGCAGTAACTACTGCTACTCCTTTTGATGATTATAAACCATTTAGTGATGTTAAATTAACTACTTTTGGTGCTGATAGCAGAACAAAATTAGATTATACTTTAAGATCAAATACTACATATTTCTTTAAAACAAAGATATGTGATTTAAGCGATAACTGCGCAAAAAGTGCGTGCCAAAACTTTACAACTAAGGCAAGTTCTAGTACTACTGATTGCTCAACATGTAGTTTTATAGTCTCATTTGATGAATATGTTCCGAAATCTTCATTCGGCAGTAATCACCCATTAGGCAATCTTACTTTCACAATTGATTTTGGAGGAGATGGTGTACAGGACTTTAACAGCACTGGCGGAGGCACAGGAAAGAAGACTAATTATTCTAATACCTTGAATACTACTATAACTTTTAACAATCCTCAGGCAACTGAACCATGGGAAATTACTTTAAAAGGATTAGATATTGCAGGCTCAATAAGCAGTGCCATATCTAATTTGTCTTCTGCATTCTTATATAATGCTTCAAGTGGAAATACTTTTATGGGTATGGACGGGGATATATTTGAAACTTTTAACCAGAATTATGGTGTAGATAGTGTTGCTATTAAATTACCTGTTGTTGGAAATAAATTAATGCACTGTGAAGAAGCAAATTTAAGCAATTGTGTTGATGTAACTAGCAATGCAACAAAAATTGCGCAAGATAGTTCAAGTTCTACATGGCAGTTCCCAGTAACAACAGGATTGAAATTCTCATTGTATCAAGTAGAGGGCGCAATAAGCTTTAGGTCTGATAAAAGTTCATACAATTGCAACACAGGCTCAGAATGTTTTATGTACATAAATGTAACAAATGACAATGTAAGCTTAAAGAATCTGTTATATAACATCTCTATAGGTATATTGAAGATAGGCGGCATTAATGGTACTTCTTCAAAGTTCGGTCTTTCTACTTGGAACGGCACAGGATTTAATTTTAATGGGACGGTGAGCAGTGATGTCGATGGAAATTTAAGCCTTGTTACATTAAAACTTGATAGGGTTAATCTGACAGATACTGCTGTACAGTTTAGGTTGAATATGAGCTTGTATAACTTTACTAAAGGCGGTAGGTTTACTTTCCTCTTCAATGCAACAATGCCGACAGCAGTAAATATGAATGCATCATATATTAATAACATTAGTTTTGGAGGATTGCAGCCATACATTGATATGACTAATTTGACAAGCCCTGCTAATAGCGATACTGTCACTACAACAAGAACAACATTTACTTATGTTCTTTTCAGTGAATTTAATCATGTCCTTACTTATAACCAAACTTGCAATCTG
Source organism: Candidatus Woesearchaeota archaeon (assembly GCA_016180275.1). Lineage (GTDB taxonomy): Archaea > Nanobdellota > Nanobdellia > Woesearchaeales > UBA10200 > UBA10200. The sequence continues at coordinate 3,061 of JACPBN010000078.1, read as the reverse complement.
TATATCAACAATACATTAGCAAATAGTTCAAGTATGGTTAATGGCACATCAGTGACTTTAAGCAATAACTTCACCTTGGTTGATGCGACTTATGCATGGAACGTCAGCTGTACTAATAATGAGTCAGAAACAAGCTATTCTGCTACAAGAAGCTTTACTGTTGCAGAGCCTCCAAATGTTACAATAACATCACCTACTTTAGACTCAAGAACAAATGATAATACTACAACTGTATCATTCACATTAAATGATACGAGTGACCTTAACGCTCAAAGTATAGTAGTCGTCTTTAATACCACGCGTATAACTGCCACACAGCTTTTAGAAATCTTTAATGGATCAACTGAAGGAAGCTGCAGCGGCACAACAAAGTCTAAGAACTGCACATTTACGCTAAATGCAACTAATGCTACTACAGATGGTGTATGGACAATTAATGTTAGTGTGAAGGATTCAGCTGGAAACCAAGGTTCACATCTTATAACTTATATCTCTGATGCAACTAATCCTCAGATTAATGGCATAGTTAATATCAGCTATAATAATGTGCTTGATAGATATGTTGCAAATTCAACAACTGTTTTATTGTATGTGAATTTTACAGATAATGTCATTAACGTTACAGGGCCTTCTACTGTATTTAATGGAAGCGGCTTGAATTTGACTGCAGAGATTGGCGGTACTAGATACGGACTAAACAAGACTGTTATTCCGTACTGGAACGGCACAATAGTATTAAGAGGAGATGAGGGCTTCAACCAACTGACATTAAGGGGATATGATAATGCAACAAATGTCGTAACTGCTACTGTAAATTACTGGATTGACACGATTACGCCAAAAATTAATATTACAGGTCCGTCTACCAACAGTACAACTATCAATACTGCAACTGGCGGTGTTACTTTCAACTGGACAGTAGATGATGCTAACCTGACATCAACAAATATAACTATCTATGATTTAAATGGTCTTGTCGTGACAAGCATGTCTACTGGCTATTTAAACGGAACAGTTAATGCAACAATCACATTCAAGCCAGGCACTTATACAGCCAGCTTTGCTGCAACTGACAGTGCTGATAATGGTATTAAGCTGCCATCAACAGCATTAAACTTCACTGTCAATGCTCCACAAGATACTGCTGTAATAGAAAGAGAGCTCAATGCAACATTACGTGATTTTGCAGATGGCAGATCATATGATGTCAAAGTATTGTACACCAATGGGTCAAGGCCATCCGGTAGCATACAGTTCAATCAAACACTGCTAAAGCAGATTTTGGTTGCTGTGAATACATCAATTACCAATGTCAGCATTGATGTTAACATAACTGCTCTTGGCAATAACTTCAATGAGAACAAAACAACTGCAGTCAGGATAGTTTCACATCCTCTAAGCGCAGATGCAAATGTTACAGCTAAATTGCTTGGGCTGCGGTATATAGATAATCTTGTCTTGTTTAAGAATATGAGCCAATATATTGCAGATAATAGTTATGAAAATGCAGCAGGCTCAAAGCAATGGGTAACTATATTATTCAATAAGTCAATTGGAAGATTGAAAGCCCTGTATATAAATGATGACGAAGGAAAGGACGTTGTTGTTTTAAGCCCATGCTCAGGCAACAGCACACCATCATCTACCCCTAATAAATCAAATGCATGCTTTACAAATAGTGCATATGATGTAACATTATTCGTGCCTCACTTATCAGGTGGCATATTGGTAGATCCTGATTTAGCAACACCTATAATAAACTTTACCACACCTGCTGAAAATATTTCATTTGTATCTGCTGTATCTGACAGGCAATTTGTGTTAGCAGGATTGGTGCAGGGCATAGACCTTAACGCAAGTTCATGTACTTACAATATCTCAAACACTGCAGGAAGCATAGCTTATCAATCATTGAGTTTCACGCCAACCCAAGTAGAATCAGGCTCTACCAATTATACTATCAATGTGAATACTGAAGGAATCAACTTGACAAACGGCACTACATATAATGCTACAGTCAGGTGTGTATCAAACAACGTAAGCAATATAGCCTCTAAGATGCAGCCATTCTATGTGGATGATTCAACTAGGCCTAAGATAAACTCAATAACACCTTCGCCAACAACCGGTACAACTGTTACATTGACATGGACATTGACTACTAACGAAAATGCAACATGCAGATATGTGAGAGATAGCAGCACAACTAACTTTAGTGCAATGACTACATTTACTACAACCGGAACTAAATCACATACTTATGCACCATCTTACACAGCAGATACATCAGGTACACTTTATTTCGCATGCAATGATAGCTTAGGAAACGGCAATAATGCAAATTCATCACAGACTAACTCAAGCACATTTAGTGTTGATGTAACACCAGCAGCTGCAGCAGCTGCAGCAACTTCATCAGGCGGCGGCGGCTCAACAACTAAGTCAGCAGTGACAGCAGAAGGCACAAGTGCAACTAAGTCATGGGTTACTCCATTAAACGCAGGTGCAACTGCTACAATGAATATATTAAATGATAAGATTCCTATAACAAGTCTATCAGTAGAGGTAGCTAACAGGGTAGAGAAAGTAGAAATAAAAGTCACTAAATTAGATAAGGCTCCAGCAACAGCTGTTCCAGAAGGTACTGGTAAAGTTCACAGTTACTTAAAAGTTGACACTCAAAACTTGAAAGCAGAAGATATAAAATCAGCTAAATTCAAATTTAAAGTAGATAAGAAATGGTTAGCAGATAATAGTTATACTGCACAAGAAATATTGTTAACAAGATTTGATGGTGTAAAATGGCAAGACTTGCCAACAAAGTATTTGGGAGCAACAGATGGAGTTGAAACATTTGAAGCAACATCTCCTGGATTTAGCACATTTGCTGTTGTAGCTAGAACTAAAGTAGAGGCAGTAAAAGCTGTTGAAGAAGCCAAGAAAGCAGAAGAAGCATCTAAAGAGCCAGAAGTAAAAGAAGAGCCTAAAGCAGAAGAAAAGAAAGAAGAAAAGAAAGCAGAAGCACCAGTAATACCTACACAACCTAAGAAGCCATATACTG
>JACPBN010000028.1:4317-6048 GCA_016180275.1 Candidatus Woesearchaeota archaeon | reverse complement strand
GTCGTTGCATGATTCTGGCCTCCATAACTAGTTATATTAATTAATCTTCAATTGTAATATATGTTTAATTAGAATTATTATTTAAATATTTGCTTTAATCCACTTTTATGCATTAATCAGTAAGAGATTATTTTGCTGACAAACCATGTATACCTACATGGCCGTTAGTGCCCTTTGCTCTTTGTGTTTCAGGTGGCCTGTAAAAAGGCGTAATACCCTCATTTAAAGTATACCTATTTAAAGTATAACTATCCCAGACATTTCTCTGCCTAACCACCCTCCAGTCTCTGTATAGTGCTTCTGTATATCGAAAGCTAATGCCATTTATTCCCACATGATTATCGTTGAATTTCGGATTAGTAGAAGCCTCGAGCCTAGCGTAATCTGATGCTCGCAGCACAAGAACAGGCGGCAAAGGAAAGCCTCTATCCTCATAGACATTATATATCTTATTAAATACATCACCAAGATGATGAACTGTGCGGTTAGGTCTCGCATTAAGATCTAAAATCTGAAAACTTGCTGCCTCCTCGTTTAAAAGATCATAAGTAATGCATTTGACTTCACCAGAAGGTGTAACTATAACCACTGGCTTCTTATTTACTCCTCCTGCATCTAATAAATAACCCAGATTTGTATCATTAAATATCGTTGTTTTTGCCCAAGTGTCAGGCTCTATATCAAGACCAACCATTTTGGAATCTTCAAGAACAAGAACATCTATACTCTTCACACTACCTGCAGATTCATGTGAATCTTTACCAACACATTCTTTCTCATTCTCACCAAAATCCATATTGCCCCTAGCAAATTCCTGTCCCTTTTTAAACCTGATGACATATTTGTGTGCAAAAAAATCCAAAAAAAAGATACATTTATATAATACCAGTGATAAACGAATTATTGAGATTTAGGGGATAAATTATATACTATTGCAATTTTTAGTTATATTTGTCTGTATTTTACTGTAATTTATCTTAAGCATGAAAACTAAATCTAAATTAATAAAATAAAAATAAACAACTAAAAGATTAGGAGGGGTATAAAATGGGGCAACAAATTCAGCCGATATTTATTATGCCAGAAGGCACACAGCGCAACTCAGGCAGAAGTGCGCAAAGAAATAACATTGCAGCTGCAAAAATGGTAGCTGAAACAGTCAGGACAACTCTTGGCCCAAAAGGCATGGATAAGATGATAGTAGACAGCTTGGGAGACATAACAATAACAAATGACGGCGTTACAATATTAGAAGAAATGCAGATAGAGCATCCTGCAGCTAAGATGATTGTTGAAGTTGCTAAAACTCAGGAGAAGGAAGTAGGAGATGGCACAACAACTGCAGTAGTATTTGCAGGCGAATTATTAAAAAACGCAGAAGGTTTATTAGACCAGGAAGTGCATCCTACCATCATAACACGCGGCTTTAGGATTGCTGCTGTCAAATCACATGAGATTCTGGAGAAAATTGCAGAGCCGATCAGCATCAAAGACACGCAGCTATTGAAGAACATTGTTGTAACAGCAATGACTGGAAAAGTTGCAGAGCAAGCAAAGGAAATTCTTTCAGACATAATTGTAACTGCAGTAAAGGATGTTGCAGAGCTAGGCGAGAAAGTTGCTTATATCGACACAGAAGAGATAAAGATAGAGAAGAAAGTAGGCGGCGCAGTAGAAAACACTCAGCTGATAAAAGGCATAGTTTTGGACAAAGAAAAAGTCCACAGCGAG
>JACPBN010000028.1:0-4275 GCA_016180275.1 Candidatus Woesearchaeota archaeon | reverse complement strand
CTCCAGACCAACTGCAGTCATTCCTGGATCAAGAAGAAAAGATGTTAAGACAAATGGTTGACAAGATAATTAACTCAGGAGCAAATGTTGTTTTCTGCCAGAAGGGCATTGATGACATTGCACAGCACTTCTTAGCAAAGGCAGGAATCTATGCTGCCAGAAGAATTAAAAAATCAGACATAGACAAGCTTGCAAGGGCAACAGGCGCCAGAGTTATAACAAATCTAGACGAGCTTTCAATAAAAGACCTGGGGCATTCTGGCTCAGTAGAAGAGAAAAAATTCGGCGAAGAAGAAATGACTTACATAACAGAATGCAAAAACCCTAAATCAGTCACAATTTTAGTGAAGGGCGGCACAGATCATGTTGTAGATGAAGTCAAGAGAGCTATTGAAGATTCGATTGGCGATTTAGCTGCTGCATTAAAAGACGGCAAAGTAGTTGCAGGCGCAGGCTCAACAGAACTTGAAGTAAGCAGATTATTAAAAAAATTTGCTGAAAGTGTCGGTGGCAAAGAGCAGTTAGCAGTTGATGCGTTTGCAAATGCATTGGAAGTTATTCCAAGAACATTATCAGAGAGCGCAGGCTTAGACATAATTGACAAGATGGCAGAGCTAAAGAATGCGCATGACAAAGGCCAAAAATGGGCAGGCATTGATGTGTTCTCAGGCAAAACCAGAGACTCATGGAAAGCAAATGTAATTGAGCCATTGAGAGTCAAGACTCAGGCAATAAGCGCAGCTTCTGAAGTAGCAATTATGATATTAAGAATAGATGATGTGATTGCAGGCTCAAGCAGAGGCAGTCCAGGGATGCCTCCTGGCGGAATGGGCGGAATGCCGGGCGGAATGGAAGGCATGGATATGTAGGTAATTGCTTTTATTTTTTTATTCTTTCTCTCTTTCGTTTTTTATTGTGAAGTTTATGGGCTCAACCTTGATGAAAGCTAGCTTTTTATCTCCTATAAGCAAAGTGGTGTCTTCAATTTTCTTGACATCAAAAAACCTTATAATCTTTTTATCCAGATGATTCACTTTCATAAAACTCAGTAAATATATGGTATTAACAAGATTTTTTTTGCATCAAAGAACATGAACAAGATTAATATCCTCACTCTCGAAGATTGCTGAGACAAAAAAGAGAGATATAAAAGAAGTTAATAAAAGTTACTGTTTTGCCGGAGTTTTATAGTGGTCTAAGTGGTCTATCAATAATCCAAGCAATCCAATCGCTAGTTCTGGTTTTTCTTTCATAAGTCTAAGAGCTTCATCTCTATTTTTAACGTCTAATAAACTAGCATAAGCAGTTCCTACTTTATCTGTTTCCTCTGGAGCCACTCCATCTTTTTGCGGCTCGTCGCCTTCGGCGACACTTTCCAAACGTACCCCACGGACAGCGCTAATGTAGACGTTGATGACCTTCTCACTGGCATCGAAATCCTGAATATGGTAGAGATAGCACGGCAGCACAACAACATCATCTTCATTTTTTAATTGTGCCTTAACAACACTTTCTTTTAAAAGATAAACTTTTTTTCCATTGCCAGGATTAGCTGTTCCATAAACACCTTCAAATAAGGTTATTTCTTCAGAAGTATTTTTGCCATTAAATTCAACATAACCATCTCCGTCGTTAGGCTTATTGCTTTTTATATTTAATCCTGAATAACGTATTGTTACTTTCGCGCTGGCAGATTTAATCAGCTTTTTCATTGCTCCTTGAGGAAAAAAGAATTCATTCTGCACAATGCCATTATATGCATCTTCCCTAAGAGATTTATCAATAAATGGATTGCCTTCTTTGCCAAGCAGCTCAAACACGGCTTCGCCATTTTCAAGCCTGTAAACTGCAATATTTGCAGTACTTACACCTTCTTTATCTGTAGTACCGTTTTGCCAAGCTTTGAAAACTTCCTGAGAAGTTTCCCAACTATCTGGGCGTATAAGCTTAAGATTTTCCAACAGATTTTCGCCGTCTGCTACTCTCTCAACTTTCCTTTCAACAACTGCATCAATTGTCATTCTCCCACCTTTACTAGTAATTTTTTTGCACAGCAATAAAAATCTTGCTTTCTTTCCGCTTGAACATTTGTCTGTCCGTCATCTTCGGCGACATTTCCCAAACGTACCCCACGAACCGCGCCGCCGTGGATAACGACATACCTGTCATCGGCAATGAAATTCCGGCCATAGTAGAAATAGCACGTCCGCACAATAACTTCATCTGCTTTATCTTCTAATTGTGCCTTAACAACACTTTCTCTTAAAAGGTCAACTCTTTTTCGGTAAACTCTTTTTCCATTCCCATGATTGTCAGTTCCATCAACTTCTTTAAATAATTCAGTTCCATAAACTCCTTTAAATAATTTTTTCTCTTCAGCAGTATTTTTGCCATTAAATTCAACATAACCATAATTTTCTCCGCAATCTTTTATTTGCAATATTAATCCGGAATAACGCACAGTTACTAGAGGTTTTGCAGATATAATCAGCTTTTTCATTTCTCCCTGAGGAAAAAAGAATTTATTATACCTAATGCCATTATATGCATCTACCCTAAAAGCTTCATCCATAAATGGATTGCCTTCTCTGCCAAGCAGCTCAAACACAGCTTCGCCATTTTCAAGCCTGTAAACTGCAAGATTTGCTGTATACACTCCTTTATCTGTAGCACCATTTTGCCAAGCTTTGAAAACTTCCTGAGAAGTTTCCCAAGTTGCTGCATCTATAAGCCCAAGATTATTCAGCAGATTTTCGCTGTCTGCTACTCTTTCAACTTTCCTTTCAACAACTGCATCGATTGTCATTTTCTTACTTTTAGTGTGTTTTATGCCAAATTATTATATAAAAATAGGGGGTTGTATTTAAATTTGAGGATATAGTTACTTAGGGGTAGATAGGGGAGTTGCCTATTTTTAACTGGATTTATTTAGGAGGTATATTATAAATCAAGTCAGGATCTGTTACGCCCTTTTACATCATCCCATGTTATCACTTCCTGCATTGTAAATTTGTTTAACTGCTGAGAAAATAATGAGGTCATTACTGAATAGCCAACTGCTGCAATTATTACTGTTCCACAGATGATAATTATTGCACTGACTTCAGCAACAAACAAAATAGCAACAAACAAAATATTTTCTAAAGTTGTATCTGCTTTTACCATTGTAGACTGCAATAGAATAATGGTGTCCGTGATTTATTTATTCTTTTTAGTTCTATTATTTTTTTATTACATACGGTTAAAATCTAAAATTCGCCAAAAGTTTTATATACTTCAAAAATGCTTCTGCAAAAAAAGCAGCATCCTAGAGAGACATATGACCAGATAATTAAAAGGATTATTGAGAATGAGGAAATTCCTTCTATGGAAGAAATGTTTAGGAGATGCGACCAGATAAAAGATCAAAAGCATTACACCACGCAGCAGATTGTAGATATGTGCCATGGCATGAGGAGAGAAAGATGACTAAGTTTATTGACGCAAATATATTTGTCAAGGCTTTTACTAACAGTGAAGAAAAAGAGGAGTGCAGGGATATTTTATCAACACAATTTATAACAAATACTCTGTGCTTAGTTGAAGCCATTAAAATGATTTCTACTATAAAAAAGGACAAGATTTATGCAGCTAAATCTATAAGATCCCTATATGCTTATAATTGCACTATCATTGACTTAGACAAAAATTTATTGTTTGAAGCAATTAAACGAATGGACAAATATGATCTAAAGATGTTTGACTTGATCAATTATGTAACAGCATTGCTCAATGGATGTACGGAATTCGTCTCTTATGACAGGGATTTTAATGGATTGGAGATTAAGAGAATTGAGCCTTAGTTTTCCCCACTCTAACCTCATAACAAACCAACCGAAAGGTTTTTAAACTTCTCTGAGTTTAGATTTGATATAAGTATATTTATGCAATATAAGGTTTATTTTTGTTATTTGGGGATATAACCTGTAAATTTGCAGTTAACATTTAGAGCTATATATTTAATTAATAAAAAAGCGGTGATACAATGCCAACTGATGAATATGACATTCTGCCAAGGAATTCTATTGAAAGGCTTAAATCTGATTTAGACAACCTGAAAGCTAAGACAAATGAAATGAGCTCAGATTCAAGCACTAAAGAAGCAATTGGTTCTATTAATGAGCTAAAGATATCTATCAACAATTTAATGAGCTTGTTTGCCGCAGCCGCTGAAGAAATGAAGATGGAAGAAGCAGAGTATGTTGGCGTTGAAAAGAAATTAGGCCCATTAAGCAG
>JACPBN010000030.1 GCA_016180275.1 Candidatus Woesearchaeota archaeon | reverse complement strand
GCTTTGATACAAAAAGAATTTTTGCTTTAGATGATTATTATAATGAGGATAGGGCAATATATTACAAGATTTTGAATACTGCACAAAAAAGCAAATCTCAGGACATGACTCAATGGCTGGAGTATTTTACAGCAGGAGTAATGAAGAGCATGCTTAAAGTAAAGCGCAGAATAATGCAATTAAGCATAGAAAGAACACATACTACTAAGCAAGGTCAGATCTATATAACTGCTAAACAGTTTAATGCATTGGAACACCTAAAACGCAATGGCAGCATCACAAACAGGCAATATCAGGAAATAAATCAGGTTTCTAATAAAAGTGCATACCAAGACCTAGAAAAGATGCTTAAGGCAGGGCTGTTAGCTGTCCATGGCAAGGGCAGGGCTGTTAAGTATCTGCTAAAAAAGTAGGCAACTAAAGCGGTAATGAAAAGGTAATTATTAGGGTAATGATTAATCTTCTTGCATAAACAACAGCAGAAAGAGATTAAAGCATAAGGAACTGCGTACGTTGTTACTAAAAAACTTGGGTTAGAGAATAGGGCTTCAACTACTTAGCCATGTATGACGCAGACTACAAGAAAATCATGGAGAATCTGAAAGCGATTGCTAATGCTTTGAAGGAGATACTTGGATCTGTTGATGGTAGCGATTAGGATTATCTTCTTTATTTTGCAGCATTCTTTATATCATCAATGTCCATTAAAATAACATCTTGTATGTGTATCTTATGCGCAAATGATTTTCCGATTATGATGAATTTTTCTTTTCTCTTGCCGTTTCGCCATGATACTTGCTTGGCTTTCTCCCTTAATTCAGCTAATATTTGCTCTGCATCAACCTCATCTTTCCATTTGCATTCTGCAAAATATATCGTGTCATTTGTCTCGTTGATTGCCACTATATCTATCTCAGTGTCTTTATGCCACCATCTGCCTAGCTTTGTAATGCCATGTAATTTTAAGAGTAATGTCTCCTTACATACTTCTTCAAATGTGTTGCCCATATAAGATGACAGCTCTTTTTTTATGGCATGCCCAAGCTCTTTGCTCAGACCTTGCTCAATCTGCGCCTTATTCTTAAACACAAATCTGAGCCAGAAACGATAAAAATTATCCTTGAGGTAATATCTTGTTAGCTTGGATTTCAGCTTTTTTTCAGTAACTGGCACTTCTTTTTTTATGATCCCTACTCTTTCCAAAACTAAAAGGTACTTCGGAAGCTTGTTTGTGCCTATATGGCTGTAGACAGCGATTTCATTAAATTTGGTCTGTCCTTCGCTTATTCCGGATAATATGGCAAGATATGTTGAAGGATCTCTAAACTCTTCAAACAATAGATTTACCGGCTCGTTATATAAAAATGAGATTTTTTTGAGAATCTTGTCATTTATATTTTCCTCAACAGTTTTTGCTGTATCAATCTCCTCAAGATATCTTGGTATTCCACCTAAAACAGAATATGCCTTAATCTGTTCTTCAACAGAATATCCTTTTAAGAATTCTCTTGCATGCTGAAATGACAAAGGCTGTATCTCAATCTCATATGTCTTTCTGCCGTATAAAGCAGAGCCATAGCCACGAGCTATCTTATCTATTGTAGAGATAATTGAGCCGCATAATATTATTTTTTTATTTGTGTTCTTTAGTTTTTCCCACCATCTTTGAAGTATTGTTGGCCATGCCTTATTTACCTGATAAATGTATTGGAATTCATCTATTATAAATACAGTGTGCTTGCTTTTTAGCATAAACTCAAAGAAATCTTCCCAGTTTGAGAATCTAACAAATTCATGATTTATCTGTTGGGAGAGTATGTCAAGGATATTATCAGATGCATCTGCCAAAAAATATACAGCATTCTTATTTTTTATGGATTCTATCAAAAGCCTGCTTTTTCCTATTCTTCTTCTGCCGTAGACTAACACTAACTCAGCTTTTTTTGAGCTATAAATCTCCTGAAGCTTCTCATTCTCATCTTTTCTGTTAATAAACATACTCATGATAATCATTATCGTAAGTATGTATATAAATCTTTCGGTTTCAGAGGAAAGAACTACAGGCAGAGGGAACTGCATACGTTGTGACTAAAAAAGCTTGGGTTGGAGAATAAAAGTTTCAATTACCTAGCAATGTATGACGCAGACTGCAAGAAGATAATGGAGAATCTGAAAGCGATAGCGGAGGCGAGCAAGGAAATCCTCTCATTTGTGGAGGGTGGGTGACTTTCTAATATTATCAAGCTCCATTGACGAAAGTGCATTTAATCCCCTGAATTCCATCTCCTTCTCTTTTGGCATAACCTAAACTAATTAGCATCTGAATAGATGTTGCATTTGGAGATTCTACACTAAACTTTTTATCTCCTGGTGCTTCAAGATCAACCGTCGCTTTCATTAATTTCTTACCTGTTCCGCCTCTGTGTTCTGGCATTATAAACATTTGTCTTAACACCCTTTCATCATAATCATTAAAATTATTCCAATACGCATAACCTATTGGCATACCGTCTTTAGCCAAGATATATACTGTGGCGTTATCCTTAGGCTCATAACTTATACTTCTGAAACTGCTTTCTTCCAATTTTGCATGCATCAAAAGTTCTCTTGCTACTTTTCTATGCAACATTGAATTGTTATCCATAATAGAAATAGTTAAATTATCTCCTAGATCATATTTTGATACTTGCCAGTCAGAGATTTTTTGTCCTAATGCTGAATCACTAAAATAAACATCACCATGCAAAGAAGTACGAGCGCATATTGCTACGACTTCTTCATCCCAGTAGATATGATTATCAGGTGCATCTTCAACATATGAATCACATTTAGGGCAGACATAATAACCAGGAGAAATTAATATAGATGTTCTTATTTGCGGCAAGCTTCCTGTTAATCCTCCCATGATGGTGAAGACAAGGTTATCTAATTGCGGCGGATTCCTCTGTAATGTCATAAGTTCCCCATATAAACTTTCAAAAGCATTTCTAACATCATCACTTAATCCGCGTTGAGATGTATCAAACATGACATCTATAGACAAACTTGGTTCATCAGTTTCATCTACGCAGAATTTAGGGTAATGTGTTGACCTTGGATGATTTACAATATAAGGTATTCCTTTAAAAGAGTTAAAATATAATTGTTTGACTTTAGAAATTAAACTAACGACAGCTTCTAAGCCTTCTGGTGTTGTTGATGTTTCAACAAAACTGCTCTTTCCTGCGAATGTAAATGGTTGTGGCATTTTTATGCCTCTTGTGTAATCTTGTTTTATGAGTCTTATATTAATATTTTCTTGACTAATTTATTCTTTTTGGAATATGTTGTTTTTACATGTTTCTTATTGTTTCTCAACTTTTGCTTTTTCTGGCATTGTTGCAGTTGTCATTCTTCCCCTTTGAGTAACTTATTAACAGCATATTCTATTATGTGTGATTTGTTCCTGAATCTGCCGTCTTCGAGGAATTCTTCTATCTTTCTAA
>JACPBN010000095.1 GCA_016180275.1 Candidatus Woesearchaeota archaeon | reverse complement strand
CATCTATTTGAGTGTGCTCTGGCTGCCTGTCTGCCCTTAAATCTTCATCTCTCAGACATCTGGCTAACTGAAAATACCTGTCTAAGCCGGCAACCATCAAAATCTGCTTGTAAAGTTGCGGGCTTTGCGGAAGTGCGTAAAATTTGCCGTTATGCACTCTGCTAGGCACAACATAATCTCTGGCGCCTTCTGGTGTACTTTTTACTAAGATCGGGGTATCAATCTCAATAAAATCACATGAAGAAAAATATTCTCTGGCTGCCTGCGCAACTCTGCTTCTTGTAATCAAACGCTGCTGCATTATTGGCCGGCGTAAATCTAAGTAACGGTACTTTAGTCTAATCTCTTCATTTGCCTCTGCTTTATCATCAATTTCTAACGGGGGAGTAAGTGAACTGCTTATGATCTCAAGCTCATCAGCAATAATTTCTATTTCGCCAGTATGCAGCTTTGGATTTTCTAGGCCTTTGCCCCGATAGCGTACTTTGCCGCTAACACGCAAGACATCCTCTCTCTTCAGATGCTCTGCAGCAGAATGAACTTTCTTGTTATGGCTAGGATCAAAAACTGCCTGTGTTAATCCGTATCTGTCTCTCAAATCAACAAAAATAACTCCGCCATGGTCTCTTCTTGCATGATTCCATCCGCAGAGGGTTACTTTCTTGTCTATGTCTTTCTTAGTAAGCTCCCCGCATGTGTTTGTTCGTAACATTTTATTGCAATTCTTATTATTGATATAGTCTATTACTACCGATATAATCTATTTAACTAAGAATTTTCCATCTAAATATTTAAATCTTGTGGAACTATCCAATATATTCAGGAAACTCAGTAATAAATAATGCCCTAATAAACCTCTTTTCTATGGTCTATGGCAAGCAAGTAAACAGTATTGTTCTTGTTATCTATTCTGAATATTAGCCTGAAATTTTTAGCGAGCCTTGTTGACAGGTTGCCATGGAGATTTCCTGCAAGATTGCCGCCTATGTTATTGGGGTCTTCTATCAGTCTTTTAATCTTGTTATCAAGTTCAATCAATAATTCGTGGTTATTTCTCTGTTTCTTTAAGTATTTTAGAAAAGTATCTGTTCTAACAATAATCCAATTAGGCATCTTACATCTCACTTAGCAAATCTTTAACAGAATTAACTCTCTTAACCTTACCTTGCTTAATATCTTCCAAACTAGAGGAAATCTGGTGGAGAGTTTCTGGATTTCCCATAATATTGATGGTATCAATAAGTGAATCTATCTCTTTCTTAGTTACCATTGTTTTCTCTATCTTTTTAAGCTCATCATAAACCTGAGTTAAGGAAATTGTTTCTGCCATAATGGTATATTAACCTTTACTTCTATATATACTTTTTGAAATTAGCCGATTAACTTTTTTTATGTTTTTGCATTGCAGCTATAACTTTAGCGTTTGTCCCAAATCAGACAAACCTGTTCTTTTTGTCCCATATCAGTCCATACGTTTATAAACCAGATTTTTTCTTAATGCACAGAAATGTTTATATAGCATGTGATGAACTATGACAAATGCACTATCAACTGGTATTATAACTACTGACAGTACAACTGATGGCACTATAACTGGCAATGAACAAAATACATCAGCTGCTTTTACTCTTACTATTGATGATGTTGTAAACAGTGCAGAAGGCGTACAACCCGAGGCTAAAAAAGAGAAAGAAATGGCTGCTAGAAAAAAAACTGGAGTTGCAGAGCTTACGCAAGAGGCTCTCTATATCCGAAAATTAGTAAATGATCTTTCTGCTCCAGAATATCAGTCTGAATTAAATCTTGTGAAGATTGTAGCTCAAAATGCCAATTTAAGAAGCATCACTCTTGAAAATTATGAAGCAGAGTTCAGAAATCCTGCACGCAGCTTTTATGTTCTTGAGGATGAGCAAGGCGTTCCTATCTCTATAATGAGTGTAATCGAGAGAACTAAAAAAAATGGCAATCAGTATAAATATTCACAATTTAAAACAGGAATCGAATTGACTCTGGGCGATGCAATAGCTACAGAAGCAGGCTATGCATATCAGACAAGAAGAAGTTACAGGATATTGAAAACTGCTCTTGTATATGCAATGACTCAGCCAGAACTGGCAAATGCGTTAGGTTTGCCTGTCTTAACTAAAAACAAAAAGTTGTTAAGTGTGGTCACTGGCAAAAAAAATCCAACAGATCCTTTAAAAGATGAAACTGAGTGCAATGTAAGGGATGGCACAGAGCATATATTAGCTGTAGATAAAGAATTAGAGATGATAACAATAGGCTATTCTGCAAATCATGGCGGCTATATACATATTACTGATTCAGGGAAATTGAATGAATTATTCGGCAGAAACACTCCTGCAATAGCCGCAGAAGGCAATAGGCTGGAGCTTAATGTGCTGGTAAATGCAGGGAATAAGATAGTTGGTTATGCTGCGCCTAAATATGCTGCAAAAGCAAATGCTGCATAGGAATAAAAACAGTTTTAGTTATTTATACCAGAGTCGCCTAAAAAGCGGCGACCGCCAATTCTTGCGAGCACAAAGTTACTAACTCAGCCAGGTAGGGTTTTTGAAAATCGCTCTGGTGGGCGTACTAGCTTTTACAATCTTCATTAAGGAACTTTCCACCAACGAGCGATTTTGCAAAATAGGGCAATGGCAGCTATTTTCTAAGCAATGAACACATGAAATAATTCAGCTACTAGCGTAGACGCTAGACATAGTGTAGAGGAGACACAACCTATCAAGATTCTAAGCAAGTGCTCGCAGGCGGTCGCCACTTTTTAATCTGTAAAGATTAAGGCGACTCGAAAGTTATTTATTCTTTTGAGGTTGGTGTTGCTAAACAAATACCCTTCTTTTTAATCTTTTATATATACGATTGACTTTCAGATAATTACTGTGACAAAAAAAGATTTATATACTAGATAAACCATATATGGGCCATGGGCTTAAAATACCTATTTTATTGGATCATAGCAGTTATCGGGATCTTGTTTCTAAGCAGTTGTGCAGGGCAAGATACTCAGGTACAGGATGTATCACAGTTACAGGATGCGGCAGCATTACTAAGCCCATCAGATTTAGCGAAGTGTCTTGCTGCAAATGGAGCCAAAGTTTATGGGGCATCATCTTGTTCTCATTGTCAGGATCAAAAAGCCCTTTTTGGTGAAGACTGGAAATTTGTCAATTATATTGAATGTGAGGTTCCTGGAGATCCAAACGCACAAAAAGACGAATGTATGCGGGCAGGAATAACCGCATATCCTACCTGGGTCTTCAAAGACGGCCAAGTTAAACAGGGCTTTGCATCTATGGATGAACTGGTTCAAATGTCTGGATGCAAAAATCCGATTGCTGCGCCAAGTCTAGATATTGCAGATGAAGAATTGCCTGACGCTCCAACAGATACTGAAACGACAATAGGGCAAGCTCCAGTTGCTCCAGAGCCTCAAGATGATACTTCTGCTAAATCTGCTTCTGACATTTCTGGATTAAAAGAGGAAACCATAACATATCAGATTGATATGGATTCATATTATACTGATAATCATGATCATAGCAGCAATACGGAACATGTTGTA
>JACPBN010000094.1 GCA_016180275.1 Candidatus Woesearchaeota archaeon | reverse complement strand
GTTTCGCCCGAAAAAACTTGGCTACGTGATACGGAATTGTGTTCGTCATAAAATGGCAGTCGCCGCCGCTTTGATGTTGTTATAGCTAAACAAATACAATCCTTCTTAAAACAATAACCCCTGATATTTTAAGCTTCTCTACTCATAAAAGTCTTTCTCATCAACGCCTTCTATCTTTTCTTCTTTCTCTTCTTCCTCATATCTTGTCTTTTTCTCTTCTTTAACTTCTTTTTTCTCTTCTGCTTCATCATCTGAAGATTCGTCTCTTCTTATGACTTTTACTGCGTCTATCTTAACGGTAATCGGGATAGGCACAGCTGCTTCTAGCAGTTCAACAACAACTTCTTCTTTTGTCCTGTCAATCCTCATAATTTTGCACTGTTCTCTTTTGAACGGCCCGGATATAATCTCTGCAATGTCATTCTTGCGTATATTTGCTTCTTTCTTAACTTGCTCAAGCATGTGCTCAATTTCCTTGTATTCAATCTCTTTTCCCAAAATGCCGCGTGCATAAGGGACATTAAATGCAGCTTGTTCAGCAGAAGCTTTATCTGCAGCCTCCAGGAAAATATACCCTCGCATGCCATGCGGCCTGATAACGCAATAGACCTCTATCTTTTTCTTAGTGATATTAGAGCCAATAAAATCTATGACTTGGTCTTCCCTGTTTGAAGTTGTCCTTAATGCAAAAATGTGTGTTGTCTGTGCTTCTTTTTCTGCCATTTTTATTTTTCACCTTATTTATCAAACCTACTTTTTAATTTAAACTTAAAATCCGGTTAATATCTGCTTTATCATCTGGATTAAAAATCCCAGTAACCCGATAAGTAACATCCCAATGCCTGAAACTTTGACAATTGTCTTAAATTCAACACCAGTTGGTTTTTTGGTTATTCTTAGTACTCTGACGCATTCTTTTATAAATGACTTAAACTTTGTCAGGTTTGATTCTTTTTGCTCACTGGATCCTTGCTGCTGGGCTTTCTCCTGCAAATGCTGTTTGTAACGGGCTTGCTGCGCGTTAAGGTGTGTTTGTTGGTTAGTATGCTGCTGATGCGAATGTGTTTGTTGCTGATGTTTGTGCTGATTTTGTGAATCCTCCTGCTGCTCTGCACTTTCAGTTTCTTGATTATTCTCATCATCATACTGCATTTCTTTTTCCTCTCCTAGCTGCGTGCTCATTTTTGCTCAAGAGAATTTTTATTTATCTCATTTTATAATAACTAAGATATAAGCATAAAATATGCACTCCTTTATAAATATTTGCAATTTGAAAATATATTTGCATTCAATTATTCATCAGTCTCTGTCTTACCTATATTTTCTATCTCTTTCTTTATCTCATCGTCGCTTAATGTGCCGTACGCAACCAATATCCTGTCCATGTTTTTAAAAAGATGATTTGCAGGGTCAAATATTCTTTCTCCGTTTACATATGTCTTGAGCTTGTTTCCAGCAGCCTCTGTTTCACTGCAGTATTCTTTGCCTTCAATCTTCATGCAGCTTAAGCTTATCTCTCCTCCCAAACTCTTGAACAGATGCCCTAAAGCCAGGCCAGTTGCATGAACATGCGCAGTATGTCCCTCGCTGTCTTCAAAATGGATAAAATTATGCTGCAGCTGGTAATTTGGCTTTGCAAAATCTATCTTTTTGCCATTAGCCAATACAGTTAAATGAGCATGTATGTGCTGGCTGCCTAAATCTCCTACTCCGGTTAGTTTCTGTATATCTGCAGATTTGTAATATGCTTTTGAGTACTTCTTAGCCAATTGTTGATTATAAGAAAACTGCCAGATAACAAGCACAGATAAGATCAGGATTACTGCATATGTTAAGTATTGCCTAGTTTTTGATGCCATCAATAAACTAAACTTAATCTGCTATATAAGTTTTGCGATTAAATCTATGATTACAGCAGCTGCCTCCACAGCCAATTATGTTGGCGCAAATTTAGAAACAATGTTAAGTTGCGACGGGCAAGACCATCTAGTTATTAATCAACTGGCACATCACGCAATGCTTTTCTATTCTCGCATCTATTATACCTGCGTAGAGGAGGAGCAACTCTTCATCTTTTCAATACTCGTGCCAACGGCGTGGAGGCAGCTGCTTCGTAAATATTCACTATGCACGTATGAATGTATTAAAATTTATAATAAAATAAAATTGCTAACCAGAAATTAATAACTTAACACTCTATTAATAGAAACAATCCTCTCTATGCAGCATCTCTATAAAATTCTTCTCTAGGTTTAAACTCTTCCATCTTCCCTGATTTTGCATAGGGTGTAGGGTCTAATTTAGTGTCACCTGCCCTTGCCATGCTAATCATCCATCTTTTACCATATGCTCTAATAAAACCATATGGGTTAGGCAATGAACTAATAGCATTTACTTCTGTGTGTTTAACCGTGTGTTCTAGAGTTGACATATTCATTTGATAAAACCGCTATTCTATTTAAATCTTACTATATGTATACCTCTACTTAGTAGTATCTATAACTTCAACTTAATTTAAAGCTATAACTATAATTTATATATCACTGTAATTTAAAGCTATAACTATAATTTATATACTGAAAAATATACCCTGTCAATAATGTTAAAGAAAAAACAAACCTTCCTGCTGGTCTCATTGAGCGAAGAAAAGACTAAAAAATTAGCTAATGTGATTACAAGCAACTCTGCTAGAAAGATCCTTGATCATCTTGCGACAAAGGGAGAAGATGATGAGGTCACAGAAACACAGATATCTAAAGACCTAAAGCTCCCTCTTTCAACCGTGCATTACAATCTCCAGCAGCTGCAGGCAGGCAACTTGGTTGATGTAGATGAATTCCATTACAGCGAAAAAGGCAAAGAAGTCAATCACTACAAGCTTGCAAACAAATACATCATAATTGCTCCTAGCGCTCCTGCACAATCGATCAGAGATAAATTAAAATCTTTATTGCCTGTTGCATTGCTGACTGCAGGAGCTGCAGCATTGATACAGATATTTTCTAAATTATCTTCTAAGGCAGGTTCACTTGACTATGCACAGAAGGCATCTGCAGAATATGCTTCAAGATCAGTTGCAGATGCAGCGACCGAAGCAGCGATTGCAGCAAAGCCATTAGCAGATGAAGCAGCAGAACCTCTGTTGACAGAGATGAAATCAGAAGCCTTAACTGTTGCGCAAAAGGCAGCTGAGCCTGCTATTAAATCTTCTTCAAGCTTATTCTCAAACATTGCATTGTGGTTTATTCTTGGAGCAGCGTTTGCGGTTATAGCCTATTTAATCATTGAGAAAATTAGAAAGAGAGATCAGCAATAACGAAAGTGTTTATTGTGCTTTCTGGCTCAAGAAACTTTAAATATTACTAGTGGTTTGGCAATCAGCATGGATAAGCAAATTATAATCAAACTCAAGAAAACTTTCGAAGATTATGCCAAAGAAGCTGAGGGAGTGGAATTCTGGTATGCTAGGGATTTGCAAAGATTATTAGAATATGATGAATGGAGAAACTTTCTAAATGTTATAGAATTAAAGGGCTTTCCGACCAGTCTATGACTGGTGGCGAAATATTAATGTAGTTCTTTATCTTTTTAACAAAAGAAACCAAAACTAAAAGCCGTTA
>JACPBN010000077.1 GCA_016180275.1 Candidatus Woesearchaeota archaeon | reverse complement strand
GGTTTCACATTTGAGGCATATTATGTTTATCATATACAGCAGAAAGTACTATTACTATAAAATACTTTCTGTCAGTCAAACACTAACACTACCAATAAATCTGGCAACTGCTTCCCTAACAAACTCATAGCCTTTGCTCTGAGAGTAAGGGCCTGTACCGCCTGTGTTATCTGATCCTTGTTCTTCATTAATCTTACCTAAAATATCTCGAGCCAATGATGAAGCTACCTCAGAAATAGTTCTTAGGTTTGGATCATGATCAATTATTTCTGCTTTAAGAAGAGATTCATCATCTGTTAGGGCTGTTACCCTCCTAAAAAGGTTTAGTGGTTTTTGTCCAAGTTGTTGCGGATTACCGATATTGCAAGGGACAATTACCTTTCCTTCCCTTCTTAATCTATCTGCTTCTTGTGGAATAGGGCCGCGAATTGCATATTTCATATCCAAATAACCTTGGTTTACCGTTGTCTCTAATGCCATACTTTTTCACAATTGTCTGCAAAAATGACCCTCTTTAAATGTTTTTTCAATTTCTTTTAGCCATACTTACAACAACATTTAAATATATTCTAGTGTCTTGGTGCATATTAAGATTAAGGTTGTGAAGAATAAATGACTACAGATATAAAGGCAATTGCAGACCAGCTGCATCCGCTAGAACGTAAAGTATTTCCTTTGGTAGAAAGATTTTCAAAATTGGATGATTTAGTAACTGAAAGCAGTTTACAGCAGGTAGAAGTTTTAAGGGCATTGCAATGGCTGCAGAATAAAAAGCTGGTAATTCTAAAGGAAGAAGTTAAGGAGTTAGCTGTTCTTGGAGAGAACGGCAAAAAATACAAGTTGAATAAACTGCCTGAGAGAAGATTTCTAGAGGCACTTGCTGATGGAAAAGAGCATGATATTCAATCAGGTATTAATCCTGTAAATATCACAAAAGAAGAAGTAAATGTATCTATAGGTATATTAAAAGTAAAAAACGCGATTAATGTTAGAAAGGATGCAGAGAAAAACATATTGTTTGTTCAATTAACTGATATTGGTAAAAAGCTATTGAAAGAGAAACTTACTGAAGAAAAAATCCTTGAAAAAGATTTTCCATTTGAAGTAAAACATTTGCCTAAGGAAGATAAAAACTCATTGCAATATCTTGTCAAAAGAAAAGGATTGTTAGAGATTGACTTGTACAAGATAAGAAACGCAGTATTAACAGACCTTGGCAGAAATGTCCTTAAAGCAGGAATAAGCAACGAGGAAGTTATTGACAGAATTAGTCCAGATTTGCTGAAAACCGGCTCATGGAAAACAAAGCATTTTAGGGCATATAATATCAAAACGTCTGTAAGCAGAGTATTTGGCGGAAGAAGACATTTCATGAATGAAGCTATAGATTATGTCAAAAGAATCTGGCTTGATCTTGGCTTTAAGGAGATGAAAGGAAATATTGTGCAGCCAAGCTTCTGGAACTTTGATGCATTGTTTACTCCACAGGACCATCCGGCAAGAGAGATGCAAGATACATTTTTCATTAAAAATCCAAATCTAGCTTATATCCCAAGCAAAGCTGCTTCAAAGGAACTAATAAAAAATATTCAGGAAACACATGAGTATGGAAGAAAGACAGGCAGCACTGGCTGGAGATATGATTGGAACATTGAAGAAGCCAGAAAGAATGTATTAAGGACACATACTACAGTCTTATCTGCACAGACGCTTGCAAGATTAAAGGAAAGCGATCTTCCAGCAAAATTTTTCTCTGTCGGAACTGTTTTTAGAAATGAGACATTAGACTGGAAGCATCTGTTTGAATTCCATCAGACAGACTGCATAGTAGTTGATCCAAATGCAAACTTCAAGCATCTGCTAGGCTATCTAAAGGATTTTTTCAAAAACATGGGGTATGACAAAGTAAGATTTAGGCCTGCCTACTTTCCATATACAAATTGCAGCACTGAAGTCGAGGTATTGCATCCCATACAGAAGAAGTGGATGGAATTAGGAGGCGCTGGTATATTTAGGTCAGAAGTTGTAGTGCCATTATTAGGCAAGGATATTCCAGTATTAGCATGGGGATTAGGCTTAGAAAGGATACTGATGGATTATTATGAATTTAATGACTTAAGAGATATTTACAAAAATGACCTTAAGCTTATCAGAGAAAGCAAACTATTTTTAAGATAAAACTTTGAATTTTTTAGATGTTGTGTTTTTCATTAAGAAATAAAGCCCTAATAAATTATAATTTTCGAATTATAAAATTAGAAAATCATTTAGATTTAAGCTAGATAAAATTAAGATATGAAAAACTACAACTTATCTCCAAAAAATGAAGTCTTTGATCTTTTCAAATTAGATGCAAAGGTTGCTAAGTCACCTAATTCTTGGCTATGGTGCACATTCAAATCTGACGGATTAAGAGATGAATACCTAAAGAGATTAGAAATAACAAAGCAAAGCGACATAAGTGCTGCAATGTACAAAAAATTAGCATGCGGAAAAAGCACATTGGAAAAACATTTAATAGCATTAAAGAACTCAGATAAGTCATGTTGTCTTCCGATTAAAGTAGTAGATGAATTATGCAATTATCTAAACTCTGACTTAAAGATACAAATTAAGAATGACATAATTGCCTTATTCTTCCAGAATCGTCTTACAAAACCTGTAGTTGCCGTTAAGACAATCTCAGTAGAGTTAGCTGAATTTATCGGTGCATTCGCTGCAGATGGATATTTCTGCGGAAGTTCAAATGACTATTATATAAAAATAACTGAAGGCTATGAAGCATCGATTAAATGCCTTCAGGATAAGATATATGGATTGTTTAGCTTCAACGGCAGGATAACATATTCAGAAAAAGAACATTGCTGGAATCTGTGGATAAAAAATAGAGTTATAACTAGATATTTTGAGATGATATTTGGCTTTAGTCCAGGAAGAAAAGCCGCAACTGTTTCAATGCCCGATATTATTAAAAGATCTCCATTCTTAATCAGGAAAGCATTTGTCAGAGGTGCTTTTACATTTGATGGCTGTGTGAAAACAACTGGAAATATTGCATTTACAACAATGAGCAGCCAGCTTATGCAAGACATAATCAAAGTATTAAAAAAAGATAAGATAAGCTTTAAGATTACTTATAACAAAAGTAAATATGCTATGTGTCTTGAATCTAGCTCTGGAAGAGATAAGAGATTACTCAAAAGATGGAAAGATTATTTTTTAGAGGGTACATCAAAACACAAAAAGACACTTTTCTTCTTAGGTGAATTAAAAATAGTTGATTTTAATGCGCTTGAAAAGTTATTTCCTCTGCATCATCACAATAGAGTCAGATTTAGAGAGATTTATAATGCCATAAAGCATCTTAAAAAAGCAGAAATAAATGAGATTATAGAAGAATTGAAGATTAAGAAAATAAATGTTGCAGCAACGACATTGTATAAGTACATTTATATTTTAAGTATGGCAAATTTAATAGGCAAAGAAATCAAAACCATTAAGACAAATAAGAATGGCTATCAGGTTGTTGCATATTACGCTAAAGAGCAAATTTAATAAATAAAGCCTATTTTGTATGTGTAGATAATAATAGAAACACTCAAGGTGATGACTATGAAAGACGATCATGAAGAACGGATGGCGCAACTGCAGGAAAGATTAGATGATATGAAAAAGAACATGGATGAAGTAGAGGAAGAGCTTGAAGTTGAAAGAAGAGTGAAAGAAAGAGAGAATATAAGGGAAGAGATAAGAAAGGAAAAAGCTGAGCAGAGAGGAGAGGATTATTCTAAGCCAAAGCATTCAAAGAAAGAAGAAAAAAGAGATGATAGAAAAGCAGAGAAGAAAGAGCTGTTCAGCAGCCGTTCAGATGATGACGATAATAAGTTCAGGTATGATGATTTTAAGCATAAAGATGGCAAAGGAAATTTTATTGATTCTATTAAACCTCACCTTACACTAAAGAACCTGATAACTGCAGCTATAGTTATTGGATTTTTGATCGGATTAGCTTTCTTGATAAATTACGTTGTTGGAATGACTTCTATATATAAAACAAACGAAGGAAATCTTACTGCAATACAGCAGTTAGGCGGTGATGCAGGCAAACAAAACATAGATACAACTACTGCAAAAGCTGAAGAAACAAAGACAGAAGATAATAAGACAACAACCATAGATACAAAAACAACTGAGACTAAGACAGAGAATAAGACATCATCAACTACAACTAATACCTCATCTAAAACAACTATACCGCCTGTTGCAGCTGGCACACCAGGGCAGCTTACATTAGACTTTGATGGTGTTGGAATAGAAACTGATGAGTCTAAAGGATATGGCAGGTTATTGAGAATAAAATATAAGATATTGAACAAGAAGTCAGATGTTGTAAAACCTTTAACAATAGAATATAGTGTAACAGAGGAAGGCATAGCTACTTCACCAAATAAGTTTACATTACCGAATATAATGCAGACTCTCCCTGCAAATAGTGAAGTTGCCTGGACAATTGATTATCAATCAGATAACAAAGGTACTTCATTATCAACATATGCAGACACAGCAACAAAACTAAAAGTTACATTAGTGTTAAGAGATTCTGCCAAGAAGGAATTGGCTAGAGCAATAAAAGAGTTTGATGTGTAAAATAATGAGGAAATAAGTATGCCAACAGTAACCCTAAACAGGCAGGTGTTTGAGAAATTAGCTGGGAAAAAGCTGACTGAAGAAAAGCTGAAAGACAGAATTGCTTTAATCGGCACAGATTTGGAAAGCTTAAATGAGAAAGAAATCCATGTAGAAGTGTTTCCTAACAGGCCAGACATGCTTTCTGAGCAGGGATTTGGAAGAGCATTTAAGACATTCATAGGCGCAGCTAAGGGGTTGCATGAGTTTAAATCAGAATCTTCTGGTTACAAGTTATTTGTTGAATCTTCTTTGCCAAAAGAATGGCCCTATGCAGTTGCTTTTATTGCACGCAACTTAAAGCTTGATGCAGAGAAAGTAAGAGAGATAATACAGCTGCAGGAAAAATTAGGCATGACACTTACAAGAAAGAGAAAGAAAGGCGGACTAGGATTATATCCCTTAGAAAAAATAAAATTTCCAGTCAGATTCAAAGGCATCGAGCCAAAGAAGATCAGATTTGTGCCGTTAGGCTTCAGCAAAGAGATGGGTGCTTTAGAAATATTAGAACATCATCCAAAAGGCAAAGAATATGGGCATATTTGCAGAGATTGGGATAAATTTTCTGTGTTTGTTGACGATAATAACACAATAATGTCGATGCCTCCTTTGATCAATTCTGATACAGTCGGTAAGATAGATGAATCAACAACAGAGCTGTTTGTAGAAGGCACTGGCCCTGATCTTAATGTGATAACTTATGCAATAAACATAATTGCTGCATCTTTATATGACATGGGCGCAAAGATCGAGACCATTGAGATGATGTATGATGATAAGAAAGTAGGTAAAGAAGGCAGATTTGATGTTCCTGACATGGCTGCAAGAAAGATGAAGATTGATTATGATTATATAAACAGGATGCTTGGATTATCACTAGGGAAAAAAGAGGTCAATGGATTTCTTGAGCAGATGGGTTATGGGATAGACAAAGCTGAGAATGATGTTGCATTAATTGCAGCTTATAGAGCAGACATATTGCATCAGGCAGACCTAATGGAAGATGTTGCTATCGCTTACGGTTATGATAACTTTACTTCAGAAATACCAAAAGTAGCTACAATTGCTGAAGAAGATGCTGAAGATAATTTTATCAGGCATGTTTCTGATATATTTGTAGGGTTAGGTTTTACAGAAGCAAATACTTACCATATCAGCAATAAGAATGAGCTTATTAATAAGATGAATTTGAGTGAGAAAGAAGATGTGCAGGTCGTCGAACTGGCAAATGCATTGACAGAAGATTATAATTCAGTAAGAAACTGGATATTGCCTAATTTATTGAAGATTTTGAGCGAGAACAAACACAATGAGTTTCCACAGAACCTATTTGAGATTGGTGTTGTTGCAAGAAAAGTTAATGAGAAAAAAGAAGAAGAGAGGGAGGATAAAAAGTTAAACGCTATGATAAGTACAGATAACCTTTCGCTATTAACATCACAGGAGACTGGAGTTGAAGAGTTTAAGAGATTAGGCGTAGCCATCTGCCATAACAATGCAGATTTCACCCAGGCAAAACAAGTAATTGAATATCTGTTAAAATTACTGCAACTGCCAAACGAGATTTTGCCAGTTGAGCACCCAAGCTTCGTGCCTGGCAGAGTTGGAAGAGTGATTGTAAGGAAAGTAAATAATAAAGAGGATGACGGAAATGAAGTAGAAGAGAGAGATAATGTTGAGAGAAAAATTGCATTTATCGGCGAGATACATCCTAAAGTGCTTGCTAATTTCGGAATTGAGACGCCTGTAGTTGCATTTGAATTGAATGTAACAGAAATATTTGATTTATTAAAACTATAATTATTCTTTATACACTTTCGCTCCACTTCTTCAATCTCTTCATCCCTTCCTCTAGCTCTTCTGGCTTTGCACCAAAGCTCATCCTGATATGATTTTCTCCAGCAGGCCCAAATGCTGCGCCTGGCACAGTTTCTACTTTTGCTTCGTATAATAATTTTAAGCAGAAATCAAATGAATTCATATCTTTAGAATTTTCAGTATTTTTTAGTTTCAGATTCGCTATTTTGTATTTTGGAAAGATATAATATGCACCCTTTGGAACCTGATATCTGGCATCTTGTCAAGCCATTTCATTACAAGTTTTCTGTTGTAATCCAATTTTTTCACAAGATCTTTAGTAAACTCATCACTTATCTCTAGTGCAGCCAATGCAGCTTCTTGCGAGATTCTCGCAGCACATATACAAAATGCATCATGCACCTTCATCATCTGGTTTATTATGCCGGAATCAGCATATACATAGCCAATTCTATACCCGGTCATTGCAAACTCTTTTGAAAAGCTGAAACATGCAATCAGGTTGTTTTTTAACGCTGGATTTGATGCAGGGCTATAATGAGTTGCATTATCATACAATAAAAAGTCATATGGCTCGTCTAAGATCAATATAATGTTATGTTTCAAAACAAGCTGTTCAATTTCCTGCAGATCTTTTTTAGAATATACGCTCCCTGTAGGATTATTTGGATTGCATAAAATAATTGCCTTTGTTTTTTTAGTAATTGCTTTTTTAAATGCATTAACGTCAAGCTGCCAGCCTATTTTTTCAATCAATGGTACAAATTTTGGGACTCCGCCTGCTAATAATATCTGCTCGATGTGAGAAGAAAATCCAGGAGTCACAACTATTACTTCATCACCTGGATTGATGACAGTCATGACTGCTGCGCCTAAGCCTTCCATTGCGCCAACTGTAACAAGAATCTCTTCAGGCTTTACGCCCTGCAAGCCGCGTTTCTTCATAACTCTTTCTGCAAGAGCTTTTCTTAATTCAGGCAATCCAGGGCTTGTTGAGTATTTGCTGATATCTTTTGTCTTTAATGCTGTAACTAATTTTTCTTTTATTGCAAGAGGAGTGTCAACATAAGGCATTCCCTGTCCAAATGAGATAGCACCAGGAACTTTTTCTGCAAGAATGCGCATCTCTTTTATCGGAGAGACAACTATCTTCTTTACTCTCTCTGAGATGTTTGCAGTGCGCTGTTTCAAACCTGCTGCTTCAAGGGATGAACGTGTTTTTGCCATGCATAACCTCTTTTATTTCACAACAATCGCAGCCTTTCCTGGAGTTGCCTGCATTGCTTTCTGCTCTTTGGTATCTTCTGCCTTTATTACTTCAAACCTGCAGTTAAATACCTTCTCAAAAAATTGCTGCGCATCCTGCAATGAAGAGCATTCTAGCTTTTGTGAAAGAACTTCATTTGGTATTTTTCCTGAACCAACTAATCTGGGCAAAAATCTAGATATCTCTTGCCCATATTTCCTGAACTGGTCAAGCTGCATGACTTTCTTTAATATCTCTCCAGGATTTTTAGTCTCCAAAGTTAACTTTTTAAGCTCTGTAAACAATGAATATTTCCATGAATGCGCTACGAACAGCTGTATCAAAGCAGGCTTTTCTACCTTTGATAATTTGATTACCTCATTTAAGTCATATTCTGTGTTTCTTATCCAGCTTTCAACTGCATTTAATTCTGGTTTTATTTTTTTTTCGTTATAGGCCGGCCATTTTGCTAATGAGATAAACTTTTTCCCTGATGCTGCATTTTCTGTATTTTCCTTTGCAGGATTTTTTCCTAGATTTTGCCAGATTTCTTCACAGATAAATGGTGCAAATGGCGCTAATATCAAAAGCTGAGTTTCAATTGCTTTATTTAACAACGTATTATTTGGAGTATTAGATGAGCGTTTTATATACCATCTGATCGTGTGCTGCAGCTCAAAATATCCTCGCTGCAATGCGCTTCTGAACAATGTAAGTTCCATAAGTTCTGTTGTATCTTTTATTATTGAATTTAATTCAGATTCAAACCAGGAATCTACATTTGTGAGTTTTATTTTTGTTGTTGCAGATTGATTATCTGAATTTTGAGTGTAATTTGCTATGCTGAATTCATACAATGCTTGCAGCTTGCCTTTTATAGAAATTGCAAACTCTGAGTCAAAATTTGGATCATCCATTTCTTCGCCGCCTGATAATACAGTGATTCTGGATGCATCAACACCATATCTATCAGGCAAATCTCTGAGAAGAATGAAGTTGCCAAGGCTTTTTGACATCTTTTTGCCATCTACCATCACCCAGCCGTTAATACCATATCCAGAAGGCCATTTATCCCTTGGAAAGCATGCTGTATGGTTGAATAATGCAAACGTAAGATGGTTTTGTATAAGATCTTTTCCTGAGCTGTTGAAGTCATAAGGGTACCAGTAATCAAATTCCTGTCTGATTTTTTCAATGTTCTTTACTTTTCTTGCTTCTTCAGAGCCTATTCCTAAAAAGATATAATCAAACACTTTGTCATTTATTAGCTTAGGATTTACTTTCTGTATCAAGTGTGCAATCGTATCAAATGCAAGATAAATTGTAGAGTCACTTAAGCTTTCTATCAGCCATTTCTCGTCCCAAGGCAATCTTGTGCCTAAGCCTTCTTCCCTTGTGCATGCCCATTGATGAAGCCAGCCTATGGTATATTCTAACTGTGTGCGGGATTTTTCTGGATATAACTTCATTTGCGCAAGGCATTCATATGCTTCTTTTTTCCAGTTTTTATCTCCGTAAGCAATAAACCATTGGTCAGCAACGATCTTTACTGTGCATGGTGTTAAACATCTGCATACAACTTTGCCTGTTAGCTCATAGAAGATATCTGCAATTCCTTTGTTTATCAAATCTTTTTTTATTTGGTCTTTAGCAACATCAACTTTCATGCCAGAATATTTCCCTGTATTCTGCTTCATAATTCCTTTGAAATGCTCTGCTTTATAGATTTCCTTTTTAGCATTCTCTAGCTTCTCTTTTTCATGCTGGGATTTAATGTTCCATTCTTTGCAGATTTGTACTGCTGGATGCTCTTCCCAGCCTTCTAGCTTAATCAAAGAGATTGGCTGAATTGACTTAATTTTATTAAAATCTAGATTGTATTTTTTGCATGCTGCTTCATCATTTTGCAGATCATGCAATGCTATCCAGTCAAATGGCGCATGGCTAGGGACAGAAGTGACCATGCCTGTGCCAATATTAGGGTCACAGAAAGTTGCAGGAAGTATGATTATGCTTTTTTCAATACCAGGGGCAACGCAATCTTTTCCTAGAAATTCTTTGCCATGAGCTGTTCCTAGTATTTTTACTGATTTTTCCTGCAAAATTAGTTTATCAGTGCATTCTTTGCTTACATACCATATCTCTCCTGAAACATTTGCTTTTACATAATCAATATTAGGATTGACCCACATATTTGTCTGCCCAAAAACTGTTTCTGGACGCAAAGTTGCAGCTACAAGATATCCGTCCTTATACTTAAATTTTAGAAGTGTGAATTCCTGCGGAACTTCACCTTCTCCCTCGCTTCTTGCATGATCACTTACAGGGGCATTTTCTTTTGGACAATAGACAACAGGGAATTTCCCTACTCTCACATAATTTTTCTCTTTTAATTTATTAAACTGCCAACGTACAAATTTGTCATAATGAGGATTCAATGAAGTTGTAAAATATTCTCTGCGCCAGTCTATTGATATCCCAATACGTTTGAAATCCTTTTTGAACTCTGGCATAAAATACTCAATCCAGTAAGCAGCATCCTCAAATTTTTTTAGCTCTTTTTCATCAGTGATCCCCATCTCTGCAAGAATCTTCAACTGCTTCTGCTCTCTTTCTTTGACACGTTGTGCAGCGTTAATTATTGGAGAACCAGTTGCATGCCATCCTTGGGGCATCAATACATTATAGCCTTGCATTCTCTTAAAGCGAGCAACTACTTCTGGTCTCATCAAGGTATAGAAATGCCCTATATGGGGATATGCATTGACATAAGGGTATGTAAAATGTGAATAATATTTCTTGTATTTTTTTTTGTCTGGCTTGGAATCTGCTTCAAATATCTTAGCTTCCTCCCATCTTTCCTGCCATTTTAGCTCGATTTCCTTAAAATTTAGTTCTGCCATTATAAACTGCATAGAATAGGAAATAGTTTAAAAGTTTTGCGTAGCAAATTTAATTTTGATTAAACTTTTCTAACAAGTTTAGTTTGAAAGTTTTGCGTAGTTAGTTGTTTAGAATATAGGTGATGATAGTAGATATTTCTATCTCTCACAGCAAATATATCCAGAGCTTTTTTTTTCACAATCACTAAATCTGCCTCTAATTTCTGTGCCAATATCAGGTGTGCATTGCCCAATGCTTGCTACACATTCTCTGCTTGTTCCTGGTATTTCACACATATTTTTGAAACTGTCAGATACATCATCTGTACCCTTGCCGAATCCTTTTATCTTTCCTGAAAAGATCAGGACAAGCACCACTAATACGATCAGGCAGATGACTGCTATTATGATGACATTCAATGGCATTCCCTGGGCTTTTTTTGTATTTTGCTTCATTATTGGATTCTTGGTTATCATTTTGATAATTTATGCTAAGTTTATGTCTTTTTCAGCTGCTGATCCTGCTTTATCTTCAAAATCTATCCCAGATGTTGAGCCTTTTTCATTTAATTACTCAGATTTGAATATTTCCTGGCAGCATTTACTTGGTGATTCGCAATCTGTGCCCGGTATTTCTACTGATCCTTCACGGCATTTTCCGCTTGGCGGAGTACTTGATGATATGCATTCTCCACCTCTTGCACTACAGCTAGCTGCCGTTGTTCCGAATATCTTTAATTTGCCTGTTGTGATTGCTAAGACAACGACTAAAATAACTAATGCAATAACAACAACTACTATCAATTGGATAGAGAGATCTGCTTTTTTATTTGATATCATGTTAATATAATGCAATGCAACAGAGTGTTTTTCCATCTGTTCTAGATTTGCAATCTGTTCCTTGTACATCTGTATATTTTGGTTTTACACAGACTATTGTTGACTCACAATATCCGCCCTGCGCCTTGCAGTTAGCTGTTCCTTTTCCAAATGCCTTTAATTTGCCAGATGTGATTGTAAGAATGACAACCAACAATATCAAGGCAATGACAGCTATAATGATGACATTTATAGGCATTCCCTGGGCTTTCTTAGGCTGCATTTTGGTGAGATAAGCATTTAATGCATTTAATTAAGCTCCTACGCCAACTTTTATGCAGCAAACCTGATCAGTATCTGCAGTTGTGCCATCTGCCTTATAGCATTTAGCGTTTAATGGTGCCTCTAAATTTGCCCTATTGCACCCGTCTTTTGCTGCAACGCATGTTCCGCCTTTGGTGATGCACTTCTCGCTTTCTCCTACAAAATTGCCGATCTTGCCTGTAAATATAAGAACAAGCACGACTAGAACCAGCAGCACGATTGCTGCTACCACAACAACATTTAAAGTCATTCCCTGGGCTTTTTTTGATTTAAACATAGACAACACCTCTTTAATCATATATTTTAGTATAAGTGTATTGAATTTATATACTTGACTATTATAATATGATGTATTTAAATATTTCTATGGCTTCAGGTAAATAATGCGGGTTTGATTAGATTTTCTTACGTTACACACTCAGCACACCTTCAGCACAATCCTTAGGTTGCCTTGTGTTGTAGGCAAAGTAAATTCCTGCGGCCTTCCCTCATCTTCCATTGTGCAAGGAATGTCACTTGTTATGCCTGCAGTCCATGCAAGTGGGTCTGACTCTACATAGTATGCTGTAAATATATAAGGAACTCTCCAAACATTCAATGTATCTTTAAGTATTTTATTTATTGTCTGGTTTAATACATAACAAGTATCTGCCATCCCGGTAGTTGATATGCTGCCATCATATATGCAATCTTGCGTAGGATCTAACTTAATGCAGCAATCAATTTCTTGTGAAACTCCTGTGCAATCCTTGAACAATGATGCCATGTCTGCGTTATTGCATTCTGGAACATTTGTCTTAAGCATGGCATTTAAGCTATTAGACGATAATTCTGCTTGTAAAAATGATTTCTTGACATCTGTCGGTTTTTTAAGTATTACGTACTGAATTGCAAACAGCAGCCCAACAGAAAATAATATGATTATAATAACTATTCCCATTATCTCCATCTGTGATTTTGTGAGTATATTTTTTTTAGGCATTTTTTAATTTTAATTTTGTTTTATTTTTTTAGGTCTTATTTTTGCTTATTTATCATATGTTCCTACCTCTAACACTCCAAAAGAATATTGGTTAATTGTTGCATTGAACAAAGTTATTGGAATATAGATAGGTATATAGCTAAATTTTATTTCCTCAAGATCTGATGTTGGATTAATATCTGGCTGATTGTCATAAACTATTATAGAGCCATTGCCTGGATATTTTTCTTCAATTGCAACTCTGCTATACCCTAAAATTTCAAAATAATATCTTTCATTAGTGGTATCTTTAATTTTTGAGGCTGCTTCTTCCACCCTTAATAAATCAAAGCAATCCTGCACAGGGACATTTTCTTCTGAGCATCTTACTTCAGGCAATGCAGCAACAACTTTAGCAAGTTTAACTGCCTGCAGCTGTACATACTTTTCTATGTCTTGTTTAGCGCCATGCCCTCCAATTTTGCCGTAGAAGATAAAACCTAATCCAAGCAGCATAAAGAATATTATCATTACAGCGACATTCTCCATCATCTTCATCTGGGCTTTTCTGGATTTTTTGGTTAGTTTATTTAGTTGCATTTTAACGGCAAATTTTATTCTATTGCCCTGCTTTGGGATTCTAGTTTTTTTATTTTTAAATTAGTATTTTCATTATCGTTATTTTTAAATCGTATTTCATGTTTTTTATTATTAATATACTAATGGGCATGAATTGTCTTGCGCTTTTTTATTGACGCTTACTAATGCTTGGACATCACCATAAGGATCGCAATATGCTAAATTATTCTTGCATTTTTCAATGCTGGTGCTTAAGCTCGTGATTGGATTAAGTTCTTGCCTTCCTGACAATAAATTTGGATCTGTAACTTGATACATCCCGGCAACGCAGTTACGCTGCTTTAGAGGATGATCTGGCTCAGCAGTTGCTAATATGATTTTATCAACTCTGCCATTATAGATGGAAGTAATGTAAGAATGCCTTTTTAGGGCCTTTTTAAGCATACATTCATAAATATCTATGCTGTCAGTAATAATTGCCCCAAGAAGTGTAGGATAACGCTTCTCTGTGACAAATTCCGGATTATAGTCAATGTATGGAAATGTACTGGCATCCTGTGTGTTGCGGGCATAGCTAAAATCATATGCATTATTTGCTGGGTTTTTTGAGTAAACTGCAAACACAACTTTCCCAGATTCTTTGCTATTTGAATCCGGAACAATACTGACATAACTAAGGTCTTTTTTCTCAAATGACGGGTTAAGTTGGGCAGATAATGGTTGGTTAACAAATGATACCAATCTTGTTTTATAGTTATTTGTGTATTCTAAATTACTTATCTCATTTACAGAAATTACCTCTGGTTTTACATCTTTTGGCATTAAACTGGCAATCTCTTCAGCAAATGACTTTTCGTCATCAGTATTGAAAATAAATACATACCTCATTTCTTTAGGAATAATATACAGAAAATCCACTATCTTATAGGGCATATTCCATTCTAGGCTCCATGTAATAAGCTGCTTGCCCTCTAATCTATCTGGCACAAAGATTATTCTTGTTTTTCCTAATGGCTTGTTAATGCCGGAATCAAACTCTCCGACATAATAATTATCGCAATCAAAATCAACCTCAAGCTCAGGCGTATTGATTAAGTTTGCAGTGCCAGAGGCAACTTGAGAGCTTGTAAATATAGTATCTAAGCTTTCCCTGATATTAATATTTAGTTTTGTAGTAGAAACAGTTTTCTGCTTTGTTATTAAGCCAATAAAGAAAATTAATATAATGCCTCCTACAATTAATATGAAAATCCAGTTTATCTGGATCTCTACATCTGCTTTTTTACTTAGCCTCTTTTTAAACATAAGCATAATTTACTAAAACATCGTAAATCCAAGACGGTGTTCGTCAGCAGTCGCTGCTGCATTATATCTTATTATTTATTTAATGCATGAAACAAAAACCTTATCTCCTTTGCCTTTTAGCTTGAATTTTACTTTACTGTTTTTTACAGGTACACACATTAAATAGCCAGTATCCTGTGGGCCTTCTTTTCCGTCTCCAGAGCATGCATCTGGATTGCTAACTGAGCTTCCTGGATCTATATCTAACGCAACTTTGCCAACATAAAACTGCTCTACAAAAATACCTTTTACTAAAAACAAATTCTTTCTTTCTTGAACGCCTTCAAATAGTATAGGATTGTAAGTAAATTCACTGTCTTGGAAATCGCTGATTTTTTGGTGAGCATCCAAATTAACTATGCACATTTCTTCATACCCTGAAGGCACATCAAAATCAACTGCCTTAATCGTGTTAAAGCTTGAGCTTACTTGCTTAAATGTAGTTTCTACTTCTGTCTTAAATTTAATTAATGCAACCTCATCGCTTCTTGATGCAAAATTCTTTATAGCTTTATATCCAAAGACTATTACCATTCCAACTACTACTAAAGCAATTATATATACAAATATCTGTGAAGCGACTTCAGCTTTTTTATTTCTCATGTGGGCACTTTCATCATTTGATATCACTAATATGGGTATAATGTTTATTATTTTTGTCAATTCGGCTATTTTATTTATTTTTTATTAATTTATTGCCTGCGCTAATTATTTTTTGCCTGCTAACATTTTTAAATAATCAAAGCTTGCTTTTTTGGCGCGTAATTTTGACAGTTCTTTAATGCCGTCATCAACAGGCTTTCCTTCTAATATATTATTTAGCTTGGTAAATGCCTCTGCTTCTTTGCTTGTTTCTGGCACAAGTTTTTCAGGCAGTTCTTTGAAAACATCTTTCTTATCTATGTCTTGCTGTCCTTTCATTAGTGAAGATAGCTTGGTAAATGCTTCTGCTTTTTGATTGTTTTCTTTATTCATCTCAGCTAACTCATCAAATATTTTTTTGGCTTGTTTTTCTTGTTTGCCGTCTTCAACTATTTTTTTAATATCTGCTTTGTTAATTGTATATTTTTTTAATTGCTCAATTGGAAGCTCTTTTTTAGTTAGGCTTTCTAGTGTGGCATTAGTGCTTGTTGATGATAATCCTTTTAATTTAGCCATAGGTATATTTATTATTTCTTTTATACTTTTATTATTAGTAGCCGGCTTAGTCATGCTTTTAAGCTTGCTGATAGCCGTATTTGATTTAACTAATTCTTCTATCTTTTTATACTCTGATGATTTTTTATATTCTGTTTTTACAGGGTTCTTCATCTCTCCTTTAGGGCTTAGTTCTTTAGCTTTGGTAGAAGTTTCCTCTGGTAAAATAATATTTTTAATCGCTGCACCGGCTTTTTTAACAGGATGAATAAAATATGTATGTGCTATTCCCCTTGATGCATCTTCAGTCATGGCTCTAGCTTCTATCCTGTGTTTTTTTCTTTCTGATATTTCAATTTTCTTAATTTCTGAGTCATCTTTGGAGGATTCTTCTGCTCCAAAACCAGAAAATGCCCTGGTTAGATCCTTTGTTCGCCGTTGTTTTCTTTCTTCCTTGATTTTTTGTAAAGCTGCTCTTCTTTTTTCCTCTGATGTAAGTTGTTTTTTTGCGAATAATTGCCTGGGTTTAAGTCCTGGTTGAGATTCTTGCTTTGATATTGTTTTAGTGCTTTGAGGATATCCTAAAGACCCAATCTTATATTCTTTAGAAGTTTTATCCCCATACTCTGAAAAACCCAGGGATTCTTTCAGCACAAATCGTTTATAAGCTAGGTAGCCGATTCCAGCAAATAAAAACAAAATTCCTGCTGTTAGTAATATGGATTGTACAATAACAGAAGCTGGTTTATCTTCAGCATCACACGGATTTGTTTCTGCATCTTTTTCGTTACCGTCGCTATAACCATCTCCGTCTGTATCTGCATTCTTTGGGTCTAATTCAAGCTCACAATTTTCATATTCACATTCTTCTAGATTAGTTAGCCCATCTCCGTCTAAATCTTGCTCTGCATCATCTGGATTCTCACTATCTAACCCGTATTTTTCCTCGCATTCATTTGACATTCCATCTTCATCTTTATCTAAATCTTTTTTTGAGCATCCTGTCCCTGGATTTACAGCCTCTCCGGATACAGTCTCAGGGCACTTATCCAGAGTATCCGGCACTCCATCGCCGTCTTTATCTGGAAGTTGTCCTGGATCTACATCTGAGACTAAAGGGTTTGTTCCTTGCTGATATTCTTGTAGATTATTCGCGCCGTCCAGATCTGGATTTTTTAAAGCATCACTTGGATCATTAATATCAAATTTATATTTAAGTTCCCAATAATCAGGCATTCCATCATTATCACTGTCTTTCTCACATCCTGAAGAATTTACTGTTTGCGTATCAATAGCTTCTTGCAGTGTTTCTGGACATATATCTTTATTATTAGGAATCCCGTCATTATCATCATCTTTCTGGCTTTCTGAACATCCTGTTGAATCTGCTTTCTCTGTTTTAGGGGTATTGCTGCATTTATCTGGGCTATCAGGAATTCCGTCGCCATCTGTGTCTATAGTTAGGATTATTTTTTCCTCGCCTTGATGCGTATTTCCTGCATTATCACTTACTTTCCAGCAAAATATTGCTGTGTTAGTTACTTTAACAGGCTTTGTGTATTTTTGCGCAGGAGAACAGCTTGCAGAACTATCAACTGCATTATACAAATAGCTTTCTGAATTGCAGCCAGAGCCGCCAAAATCCTGGCAAGTGATTGTTATAAATGCTGCATTATTCTTAAACTCCTTGGTTATATTGCTTTTAGGCGGTATTTTCTCTAAACATTCTTGTGCAAACGGATCTGATAATTTTATTTCCTGGCTAGTCTTGCCTATTTTATTAACATTTCCTGCGCTGTCCTTGCCTGCTACTGTGATTGTATATCTGGTATTTGCTGATATATTTGGCAGATCATATTTACCTACATTTATTCTGACTTCATTTTTTTCTGTTTCTGTCCAATTAAACAAATCAACAGTATTTGATGTGATTTTATATAAAAAGCCTGTAATAGCGGAGATTGTATCTTTAGCTGACCATTTAATATTCAATTCATTTAGCATGCAGGTGTTTATGGCACTAAAGTTAAGGATCTCTGGCGGTTGAGAGTCATAGACTAAATTCAATACTTGTTCTTTTGGTGCTTTACTGCCTCCAGGTTTTAAGAAATCACAGTGAACGGTAAAATTATATTTTCCTTGGGAACTTATTCCGGGTATACTGGCTAGCTTATGAATTAATAAATTATTGTTTGAGGTTTGCAAAATGCTGCCGGGCGCAGGCGGAGTGCTAATTATGCATTCAGCATCTCTGTTTGTAAACACTTCCAGCTCAGCTGGTATTTTAGAAATATAGGTTCCGTTTGGTTTATTTACGATGATAATATCATCTGCACTCTTATCTACCTTAAAGCTAAAATCCTCAGTATTAGAAATAAGTTTTGCTTTATTTTCACATGCAATCTTAAATTTGTAATCTTTTTTATCATCTAACCGGGCAAAATTTAAGCTATTAGTAATGCTGCCGGATGCAGCCGAAAAGCCTAAAAAATTATCAAATCTTGATTCCATTAAATTATAATCTGTTACCTCAGTTAAGCTATATTTGCATCTCGCAGCTTCATCTGTAGTCACTATAAGTGTTGTTTGCAATGGCTCATTAGAGATTATATTGCTGGCTTGAGGAGAAATCCTTACCTCTCTTATAATGGGCTTGCTGCTATCAAGCCTTAGCTCAAACATCTCTGATCTGTCGTTTAACTCACCGTCTGTCCTATTGCATTTCACAAATAATTTCACAACTGTATTAATAAGATTATCCGGAAATAATTCAGCTTTTATATCAACAGTGTGTTCTAAGCTGTATCCTGTCTCCTTAAAGTTAACCATTGTTTTGGCCGGATTTTCATCATAATAGCCAAGGTCTGTATTTATGCTGTATTTGCAGATAGCATATGCATCTGTCTTAATCTTTGCAGTAAATGGCTTGACTGGAGAATACCCAAACTCAGGTTCAGCTAGTGTAATTCGTGTTGCCCTTGGAACATAATGATAACATTGTTCGTAAACTTTTTCATTGTCAAACTGATCAGTAGCATTTAGTTTTAGAACGTAATCTTTGACTGAAGCATCTAATATATCATCAACACTGGCATCATAATATGTTGAGAAATTAGTTAATAATTCCGGCACAGTAGTTGGAACTAGAGTTTTAGCATTTCCTTTAATTGCTGTCAGCTCAAACAAGCTCAGCATGCTTGGCTCATCAAAATTAATCTGGAATATCGGCTTTCTGTTTGTGATTTCCAGGCAATTTTGGCCATGATTAGCAAATACAGAAGCTGCAAGAACATATAGTATAACAACTAATAAAGAAGCAAAAACTATTCTGGATATGCTTCTAGCTAACTTTTCACCTCTTTTTAACTTTAATTTTTTTAACATAATCCATATCTATATCCATTATCTCCATGCATGCCGCTAAATGCTTCAAATAATCTTAACTTCAACTTCTGGCTTATGGATATCTAATTCTATAAGCAAAAAATAAAACTGTTTATTTCCTGCAGGATCTTCTGCTTGTAATAATACATGCTCTGCTTTTGTCTGTGTTAATGTATTATACAAATCAAGCTCAACATTAAACTTCTGCCCATCTGGATCAATATTGGCTAATTTAGTGACATACTCTGTTGCCAAAATCATGTTAAATAATGGCTTGCTGCTGATGCCTGAGATTTTTACTTTCAAATCATTGGTTTTATATGATGTTCTGTTAAATTCAAATATTTTTTTGCCGGAAGATATTGTTTGTACTGTTACATTGGCAAATGCCGGAGGTATAACATCATAATATACTGTTATAGCGATCTCCTTAGAATTATTTGCTTTGTCAATTATTGTAATCCTTATTTCCTTGCCTGGTTTGCTAACATTGCTTATATCAAGCTCTACATCTTTAATAAAAAAATAAGTTCCTCCGTCTATAATATCTGTCGGAAGCTCTCGGTATGTTAATGGCTCTGTTGCTAGAATATCTCCTGCAAACCTGATCTCATCAACATTATCTTCAGTATAAACTCCTGCAATATTGATTGATTTTGAGCTTGTTGGAGTTATATTATCTATAACGATATCTGGATATTTAGTGTCGACAACAAATTTAACAGAGTTAGGGTATTCTGCAACAGTATTGCCAGTTCCGGCATCTTTATGCAGCACATCTATAGTATGCTCGTCTTCAGCAACCTCCTGCACCGGTTTTAATTTCACATAATTGCTGATTTTTTCAACCAATGCTTGTATTGGCTCAGATTTAAACACTGCACTAATCTCAACCGCAGGCAAAGTATCATATTTTAATATAAATTCTGGTTGTTTATTATTTACATAGCATTTATTATTAGCAGGACAAAATCCGTTTAATGCTTCTGGCTTTATTTGGCTTGGGGCATTATTATTAATGACAAACTGCCAGCTATGCTCCTTGCGATTGCCTAGTGCATCTGCTGCAGATGCTTTTACTGTATACTGGCCTTGCTGTTTTAATGGCAGCACTAAACTAATAGTAAATGTTTTTGTGCCTAGGCATTCTACGCCTGTGCTCTCACAAGTATATCTTTGATTATCAAACTCTAACACAGCTGTTTCTCTGATAATTCCTGAGTTAAAGTCAGTAAATGTAGCAAATATCTTTGTGCCTAAGTTTGCGCTAATTTTGGAATCCTCTGCCGGCCCGTAATAAGTAATATTAGGCGCTTGTGTATCTATAATCACTTTTTTTACGGCAGTTGGCAGTCCAATATTGGTATTTTCATCTACAGCATATGCATAAAACCAAGTAGAGCCTTCTTGCAATTGCATATTGACATTAAACCACCCCATTGGAGAAGCTCTTTCATAAACATTAACAACT
The DNA here is from genome assembly GCA_016180275.1 of Candidatus Woesearchaeota archaeon. Taxonomy (GTDB): domain Archaea; phylum Nanobdellota; class Nanobdellia; order Woesearchaeales; family UBA10200; genus UBA10200. The sequence continues at coordinate 3,585 of JACPBN010000077.1, read as the reverse complement.
AAATCTCTTTTATAAGTTGATTGCGCATCTAAGTCTTCCTCTTTCACATTTTCCAAGCCATATAATGTTCTGCCAAGAGAAATAAATTTAGAGTTTGGCTCTTGCTGTGTTGCTGCAATAAGCGCTGGTGATGATAAAGTATAGCTGCTTGCAGTTGGGCTTGTTGAGGAACCGCTTGTTGCAGCTGTATCGTCAAATGCCCTGCCGGTGATAAAATCTAAAACTGCTCCGCCAACTGATATGCCTGAACTTTCTTTATCTTTCCTATCTTCATCATCTTTTAATTTTTTTTCTTGCTCTTTAGCTGCTTTTGCTTCAAGTCTTTTTATAATATTTGTCTGAATTGCATCTATTTGAAGAGTGTCTAATACATTTTTTATCTCATAGAATCTCTTGGTTGGTAAAGTAAGATTTTTGAACTCCAAGTAATAAGCAGCTAAATCAATATCAGCTGGCACATCCTTGAGCTTTAGTTTATCTCCCTCTAACACAGCTTCTAATTTTATTGTTCGTATTAAACCCGGATCCGGAGTCGAATATGTTGACAGGGCTTTTCTGGATAAAGTTGAGGATATTGCAGATTGCGGAGAAGGTGCAGGCTGTGGCAATGTTGTTTCTGGCGCAGGCTGTGTTTGCTGCTGATCTGCAGTTGATTGTGTAGCTGACTCTGATTGCTGCATTCTTTGCTGACTAAGATCTGCAGTTGTAGTTAATGTAACTCCGTTAATATTAAGGATTTTTGTCCTTATTAAATTAGGGCGATTGCCAAACTCAACTGTGATATTCCTATCTGCAATTTTATCACCTTCAAATCCTGTCTGTTCAAATAAAGAAGCTGCAGAATACCTGGTGGATTTTTGCTCAAATTCATTTAATATAGGCGGCTTAGGCAGTGTACTGTCAACAATATAATTTTCTGTTAAGCTGCCTTGATTATCAAACTTATCTTTGCCGGATACAATAAGTTCGACAGTATCTCTATTGTCCAAGTCATTAAATTCCTCTGCAATTGGAACTGCAAATAATGTTTCATAGTAGACTTGCAACGGATTAATAAGCTGGTTGGTTTTTTTTGGTATTCTTAATGATGTTTTATAATCTACAGCAGTATCACTCTCATGGCGTTTGATTCTAAATGATAAAACTGCATCTTCCTTTAACTCTTCTGTTGAGATAATTTCTGCTCGATAAAACTTAGCCGGTACTTTTCTAACTAAAGTTGTAACTGCAATATCATCATCAGTAACTGCAAGATTATTTCCGTCATATACTGTTAATGTAAATTCTGGCCCTTCTTTATCAACAATTATATCTCCGCATTTCACTGGCGCAATATTTCCTCCAATATCTTCGCAGGTAAAGCATAGGTGTTTTGTGCTATCAAGAAGATTAACTGTGTTTGCTGGAACAAAATTATCTGTCTGTGGCTTATCACAGCCTGTTAAGCCGTCTGTTAGACATATTTTGCCAGAATTTGGCTTTGCTCCAAATACTTGTAAACTTTCGCCGATAGGCATATCCTGGCATAAGATACTCAAGCCGACATTATCGCCATACTCCTCAAAAAATTGATTATCCGTTACATAATTAAAGCCAATTGCCCCATTATTTCTATTAGCGATAACTAAAGTAACATTTGGCGGAGTCCTGTCAACTGTAAATTCAAATGCTTCAACATCTTCTACATCTCCCAAAATATGGGTACATTTAACGCCATAGCCGCTGCCTGTAATATCCGGATAATGTTGGCTGCTAAATGATTTTCCAGAAACATAATCGGTATTCAGCACAGTTACAGTAAATGGTAAGGTATGCTGTAATTTATTGGCATCTGGGGTAAATTCAGGATTACTGCCGGTAGCAGGTGTTAAAGAAGGCAGCTGCACTAGCTTACAAATACTAGGATCATCTGTTTTAACTTTAAATTGTATATTATTATCATTAAAAACATTCTTAGATACTGGCTCTAAGATAATTACTTTGCTGAATGCATCAACATGTATTGCGGTGTTGCCATCATAAAGTATTTCTGCTTTGTTAAAGCTTTTATCTAAGCAAGTAACTTTATAGCTATACAGGCCATCTTTTACAACATACTCAGGCTTAAATTCTTTTGCATAATAATTTTCACCTTTATCATTTTTTGTCTGGATTTTTATACTTTTGCTGTTATCAATGCTGCCGATTCCTTTAGGCTTTAATTCTTCAAAGTTACAATTAACATCTTCATCACTTGCAATTGTGAATAATAATTGGCTTTTAGTATCTTTGTTAACTGCAGTACCGTCCATATTTATGTTTGGAATATAACTAGAGCTTAGTATAGGCGCCCAAATATCTATATACACAGGAATGCTTTTTACTTCTTCTTGATTATAAAATTTATCTGTTGAAAAAAATCTGATATAATATATTCCTGCTTGGGCAGATTGTGTATAGCCCTGAATTTCCAAGCTTCTTTTAATGTCATTTCTCTTAATTCTTACTTCAGTAGATGTTCCGTATGCTATTTGTCCGCCGCCTAAAGTATTTGCTCCTGGATAGCATTTATCCCCTTTATTGACTCCATCTTGGCCTATATCTTCTTTATCTATGCAGTAAGAAAAGGTATAAGCAAACTGTTCTTTTTGGCCAACGCTAAACAATAATTCATCTTGGCCGCCGGCTCCGCCTATCTTCTCTCCCCCTATGCTTGACAAGCCTCTTGGCTGTATCAATCTAGTAACTGTTGCATTATTATCTTTCTTGCATTCCTCAGTTAATCTGGTTAGGCTTGGATCTATTTTTCTAAGTTCTTCTGGAGAACAATCATCTGAACCGGCATCATCATCTCCGTCTTTATAGCATCTCCGGAAAGTATTTTCCCATTTACATCTTCCCAAGCTGCATATATCTTTACTGTAGTTAACAGTTGCATCATCTGCTATACTAATTGCATGCTCATCATTGCCGGCTACACATAATTCTTTTGTTTTAAAATCTTCGCATTTTGTGTCTTCTGAACATTTTTTACAGCTAGCCTCATAATCTGCTGAGTAACATTTGCCTAATTTACCGCATATATCTTGGCTGCATCTGGTGTTAAAAAATACGTCATTGGCATCGCTGCATAGATTGCAACGATCATTTTTAGAGTAATTTTCAACATAACAATAGCCAAAGCCAAGTTCACTGTAGCTTGCATTTATCCATCTGCAAACTCCATTTTCTAAGCTGGCGTCTTTACTGCCTAAATTACAATTATCTGTTGCGCATGCATATTCTGAGCGATAATTAAAGCAGCTCATTTTGCTGGCTTTTGTTGTTGGGCAGTTAAGGCATTTGTTAAATGGCGTTACACGGTGCGCTATTCTCTCGCTTCCAAATGTCTCTGTGATGCCATGCACCCTGCTGGGGTCATTTTCATCTGACTTGTAATAATCATAATAACAATTATTACTGTTATCTACCTGTCCTGCAGAATCAACACCTAAACATTTTTCTTTCTGGAAATACAATCCAAAAGGAAATGCATCTTGCTTTCTGATGCTGCATTCTGTCATCTTTTTGCAGACAGCTAAGCCTGCCGCATTTGGGCCAGAGCAT
>JACPBN010000032.1 GCA_016180275.1 Candidatus Woesearchaeota archaeon | reverse complement strand
AGACCCATTAGGATATTTTACAATCAAGCCATTCTATGACGAGCAGATAATCAGAGTAAGGTTCTATAATAATAGGCATCAAAGATTATTGCTGATTGAAGGCAATAGGGCAATTAAGATATATAATACTATCTGCAGATTAGGCATTATTTCCAAAATTGAGCATGCTGCTTATCTGGGCGCAGAGCTCCAAAAAGCTGAGATTGCTATGAAAAAGCATCTGCCATATGTACAGGATGAAGATCTGAAGATATAATAAGTTCTAAATATTGTTAAAATACTAACATTGGTATACCCATAATTATCAAATAACTGTTCATAAAAAAAACAGTTGAGACTGCCAATTTTTGACGAACACAAATCTACTAATCCTGCCAAGTTGCGACGGGCAAGACTATTTAGTTACACATCTACAAATACAACACGCAAAGCTTTTCTATTATCATATCTATTGTCTAAGATTAGAGGAGGAGCAACTCTTTGATGTTCTACGCTAGTGTTCGTCGGCAGTCTCAACTGCTAAACCAATAAAAGTTAAAATGCAAACAAAAAGTTTTATAAAAGAATGCAGTTTCACTTAGGAATATGCGGAGTTGCCGGAGTGGCCAAACGGGACAGATAATCTATCTGATTAGTCCAGGCTTAGGTCACCCTGAAACAAGGTGTATTGAGCCGAAAGGCAATGATATGAAGACACCTGTTAGCTTAGTGCTTACGCAGGTTCGAATCCTGCACTCCGCATTTTTTTATTTAGTTCTACTATATTATATACACACTTTAATTATACAAACATCTTAACTGCATCTAATTTACAAATCCAGTTAGCAGCAAATAAACTCTTTGCAAGTAAAATATAGTCTTGAATATATATGTTAGTAATGAATAAATATAATTACATTACCTGTATTTTTACAAGACATGGTTAAGTATAGTCACATACCTAAAAAGTATATACAAGTTATACCAAAGATTTATAAACTAAAAGAATCTTATATAGTGAACCTAAGTAATCGGCATAGCTAGACGTATAAATCAAGCTATAGTATGTGCACCAATAAATATGGTGCAAATATAGATTAGCAAAAGATTTATATATAACTTGCAGATTGCAAGGGAGTTCACGAAGACAGTATTTCAATTGTCTTTAGTGATAAAATAATAATAGCCCAGAAAAACACGGAGGTGTTTATATAATGGAAGTAAGAAAAACTATAAAGAAGGTCGTTGCACTAGCAGCAGGTGCTTCAATGGTTGGAGCAACCCTATTTGGCGCAAGCGCAGCAGCAGACCTAGCAAATTACCCAAACCCTTTCATAAAGGAAGGTGTATTTGACGCAGTTCTAGTCGTAGGAGACAAAGCTAAAGCTGAAGACGTAATTGGAGTAACTGACATTGCAGTTAGTTTACAATTTGCTTCTAAGACTGTCAAAAAGGCAGCTACAAGCACTTCAACAAAGACAGTAGTTGAAGGCGATAAATGGCTAGTAGGAACTTCTGGTGATAAGCTTGAACTTGGAGAAGCATTTGATAAAGCAATTTCAAGAGCTTCAAGCAGTGACTTAAAAGCACTAGCAGGCGGTTCAATTACAAATACAAAAGGAACTGCTACTTATGAACAATATTTCAGACTAGCAGGTACACCTATCGCAGGCGGTACTGTTGGCGGAACATTAGCTACATCAGGTACAGCATTATTTGAAGAAGATACTGACACAGATGTAGTAGCAGATTATGCTAAATGGACAAACACAGGTAAATTCTTCAACTACAGCTTGGATTTTACAGCAGCATTTGAAAGTGATGTTGAAAACTCAAGCGGTAATGCAGACACAAGTGGAACTTACCTAACAGACTTTGAAGATTCAAGCATAAACCTTGGATCAAAGAAGTACACAATCTTGACTGCAAGAAGAAATGCTGCAAATAATGCAGGCCTAAAATTAACTTTACTAGGCGGAGATGTAAGCGATTCTCTTGCTGAAGGAGAAACAAAGACATATAACCTAAATGGCAAGGACTATGAAGTTACAAACGTTATAGTAACTGATGTAACTCCAATATACGTACAATTGAAAATCAATGGCGTATTGACAAAGAATCTGCAGGCATCACAAACAGACAGATTAAAGGATGGAACAATCCTAGGCATTAAAAAAATCTTGTCTAGCGAAGCAGGCGATGTCTCAGGAGATATTGCTGAATTTACCTTGGGAGCAAATAAGGTAGAATTACAGGATAACTTTGTTGGCAATTCTGCAGTTGATTCAAGTGTCCTAAAGATAAATGATGACAGCATAGGAGATGCTGATGTTATCATAAAAGGTTCAGATGATAACTCAACATTTAAGATAAACAACATCTTGATAAACTATAAATCAGATGACAACTATTGGCTGCCAGCAGGCAAAAAATTGTCTGAGATTTTGGACACAGAACCAAAGCTTACATGGGGAGCATTAGGATTAGATGTATTGTACTCTGGCCTAAGCAATGAAGACTCAGAGACAATTGAGATTCAGAACGCAGGAGACGACAAGTATGACTTAAAGCTGACAACAAATGCAGGTAAGATAACAGTGCCTTTAGCATATGATAACAGCTCAACTGGAACTACCTTAGCTTTGTTTGGGGATAATTCAAATAAGCTAAAGATTAACCCTACAAACGCAAGTAGTGGAAACTCAAGAATTGCAAGAAACGAATATTTTATCTTAACAGATAAGACAAATACTGTAGATGGATATTCTGAAGTAGTGCAATATAAATCTGGAGACAAAAGCACAAGAGACAATCCAAAGCTTAAGTTAAAGTTGTTAAGTTCTGGCGAGACAGTTGAAAGGACCCTAACTGTAGCAGCACCGACAGCATCAGCTACCCTTACAGTAGGTGGTTATGAGTATACACTTGCTAATGGAACTGATTATACATTAGATGACTTTGACTTAATTGTAACAACTGCAGCTGCTGCAAATGGTCCAGCTTACAATAAGATTGTAACAAAGGGTGGAGCATTAGTTACATTGAGTCCTATCAACAATTCGATAGATCTTCTCAATGGAAATACAAACTTGACAGTTATAGACAAGGTAGTCATTACGGTAGTTGACACAAACAAGCTAGACGCAAGAGCACAGCCAAGTTTCTTTAACTACAGCGTAACAGCATCTGCAACAGATGATATGCTAAGTTTGTCAAGAAATGGCGGTGTAGTAACATCTACAATCAAAGAAGACAGCAATGTAGCACAAGGTATGAATGAGTATGGTGCAAAGGCAACTTTCACATCTCAGTCAAGCAAGCCACAAGTCTTGAAGATTGACTGGCCTAAGAACCAAAGACTGCCTCAGGTTTACTTGTTAGGCGGCGCTGTTACAACAACTACTGCAGCAAGCGGTGGAGACACTGTTACTGAAGTTGTAAAGATTGATGTTGGAGCAACAAAGCTAGCTTCACAAGTAGCTGATGCTAAGGCACAGAACGTGATCTTAGTAGGCGGTCCATGTGCAAACGCAGCAACTGCAGCAGTTGTAAGCAAACCATTTGTAAATGGAGAAGCTGATGCAACATGCGCAGACGGTTATAGTGCTGGCAAGGCAGTCATACAGTTATTCGAACATCTGCACAAGTAGTAGCACAATACAGCTCTGACAAGTTCAAGGCTGCATTCAAGGGAACTAAATTAGAAGTATCTGATACAACATCAGCTACACCTAAGGTAGGACCTGCTATGGCTGCTGCACCTGCAACAAGCGGTGCAACAACTGGTAGTGCATAAATAAAAGGAAATTAAATTTTTCCTTTCTTTTTTTATTTTTTTCTTATTATATATCTTTCTTAATTATAATTTTTTAGAAGATAGTTAATGCCAGATTCATATCTAGTTAATGCTTCTACAAACCAAGAAGATCTTCTTCTAATCGCCAATGGCCTGACATCTTCAATCAAACGTAATGCATCTTGAAGAGGCTGTAATGGCTTTCCTTTTACCAAATTACTTAATGCACCTTCTAAAGCGGCGCTTAAACTTGCCTCTGTTGAGTCATCTAGGTCTTTTGCATCTTTTATGCCAGAATCTTTTAAGAATTTTAGAACATAAGTCATTACTGTATTAAAGCCTGCCATTATAATATCAGAGCTTCTATGGCCATCTTTAGCTACTTGATAAGCGCGTTTAAACATTGCTAAACAAGCTGCAAGCTCATTTTTAGAGTAATATGCTGCACCTAAGTTGATAAGTACTTGCGCCAGATATTTCTTATCATTAAGATCTTTTGCCAATTCTATAGCTTGGTCATATGTCCTTATAGCACCATCAAGGTCATTTTTCTCATGTTGAGCTAATGCCTTATTGTTATACCCAAAAAACCTTACTCTTTTATAAAAAAGTAGATTATCAAAACTAGTAGTTGTTGTTCCAAGCCTTGTGATGTTAATTTCACATAACTCAATTGTTTTGATATAATCGTTAATAGCCTGTTCAAGTTCAATAGTTTTATCAGTTTTCTGTTGGATAAGTTGCGAATTATATCTTCTAATTTCTCCACGATGCAAATAAAATGAAGCAAGATTTCTTCTGTCTTTTTCAGAACTTTCAGGATTAGCTTCAACACTTTCAGCTAATGTTAAAGTTTGTTTGCATACCCTATCTGCCCTTGCTAACCCTCTTTTTTTCTCATCTCTATCACGTATATCAGGACTTCTTAGAGCGTATACTTCACTCAGCCTTACAGCTCGCATGAATTCTTGTGAATTAACATATTCCTGAGGCAAAGCAACACTTCTTTGCTTAGCATCTCCAAGCAATTTTTTGGTTCTTAATAAAGATTGTTCTACAATACCATAATCCCTTGATTCTAAAGAATATCTAACTAAATCTTCAAGCAACTGGCATGTTTTCATTACATTTCCAGCAGTAAAGCCATCTTGTGTACCTAACAGATCATACATTATTTGTATGGCATTTCTTTCTAATTCCACTGCTGCTTCATTTGCATATAATCCTAGTTTTTTCTTGGCTGCCCTTTCCAGCAATGGCAATGCTTCAGCTCTTCTTGAATAACGAGCATTAGCTAGGTGCCAGGCTATTTTGTCCACTACATCCTCTTCTCTGCCTTGATATCTTGCTGCCAAAGAATCTGCAAATGCCTCATGCAGTCCCTCTCTTCTATCTGAGTTCTTCTTGTCGCTTGGAATTGTAGCTCTGAGCGCATCTGGAATCCTAGAATTAACAAATTCATAAGTTCTTGCCCTTGATTTTCTTATGATATTTAGTTCTTCAAGAAGCTTCAGCTCTGCTTCAGTTGGAACCCTATCAACATAAGCCATAAGATCCTCATGGTAAAAATAATTATGGCCTGCAGTTGCAACAGCTGCTACGCATAAATAATCGTATAAATGTTTATCTAAGCTACGAATTCTATCTAGCACGATATCAAATATTTTTGGAGGCAATCTCTTAATCTCTTCAGAAGGCAACTTATCTAAACTTGGATGTTGGATAAAATACTGCCTTAGCCTTAATGCAATCTCTTTTGCATGCCCTGGATTACCCTCTGACTGCCCAACTATCTCTTCTATATCTGCAGAATCTATTTTCTTGATGTAATCATCACCAATAACTAGCTTTATTATTCTGATAAGCGAGTCTCTATCTAATTTATCCAGTTTTGGTAAGATCTCAGTTTTATCAGAATAGGTTTTAGCAGCTGTAAGCCGTTGGCCTAGAACAACCATAATTCTTCCAGCTAGATTATCACAAATATATTTCAAAGCACCAAGAGAATAATTGTCTAAGAGATTTGCATTATCAAGCAAAAGCACATATGGACTTTTGTTAAAAGCCGCTTCAGAATTAATAACATGACTAAAAGCATCATTGATTATGTCCCTTGCTTCTTCTGCACTTTCAAATTCTTTATAACCATCAAAATGAATTTCAAAAAGATATGAAGCTGCTCTAATAGCATTTGTAATAGTTTGCTCATTTATGCCTATTTCTCTGGAATGCATGGCTATCCTATCTGCCAATGACAAAGATTTTGATTTGATGTCATTATCAGAGATATTATATATATGCTTGAATAATTCAGTGACTAGCCCGAATGGAAGTGTACGTTTTTGAGTATCCCAGATCAAATGAATAGGCTTAATGCCTTCTGATTCTTCTAAATCAAGGTGAAAATTATTTAACAATGCTGTTTTGCCAACACCTTCATCTCCTTCTAACAATAAACAAGCTGCATTTCCATCTTTAACTGAACTATATCTTTGCTGCAATGTAAATTGGATAGAATCTCTGCCAAAAATATTAACTCTGCCTGGCTGTAGCTTTCTTTCTAAGGGAGAATAGGCAGTTAAGCCTGACTCTTGTTTAGTTTTACCTTTAACAGGTATAGCCTCGCTAAATCTGAATTTCTGGTCTAATAATCCATAAGTTGCAGTAGAAGCTAAGATTCTATCTTGATTATCAGCAGCCATCAATCTTGCTGAGTCAATAATGGGATTACCACTAGAAGTTATCTCTGATCTAACTTCATTTCCGATATTATCAAGCGTTACGTCGCCTGATGCTATACCCAATT
>JACPBN010000031.1 GCA_016180275.1 Candidatus Woesearchaeota archaeon | reverse complement strand
GCAGTTATCAATACATCTCCAGCACCTGAAGATATTAAAAATAAAGCACCTTCAGCCAATCCATATCTAGTCTTCATCGCTGCATTTAAATTTGCAGGATGCAAATCTCTCCAATTTCCAACATTTACCAATACATTTCCGTTTGAAAGCTGCTCTGCTGTTAATGCAGCTCTCTGCTCAGGCTTTAATGAAGTTAATTGCTCGGTACTTAGGCTTCCTATTTGAGCAGGAGAAAATCTCTGTATATTAGCAGGATCCATGTTCTGCAATAATGTACTAACTTTGCCAGGATCACTTATTGCTCTGACTTGGTCCTGTGTCAAGCTATTTTGTTTGCCAGTTCCTATAATTGCATCTATGTGCTGTTCAACTCTATCTGTTGGTACTTTAGTAACATCAAACTTAGGGTTAGTAAATATTTTAGGCGGATTGCCTTCATAAGCATCAGCATTACTATAATCTTCATCTTTTAATTCTCTTTCTTCAAATCCTTTTTCTTCATTTTGTGCATTAGCTTCCTCCTCTGTAATACTTCCGCCTCCACCTCCTTCAGATGCAGCTACAACCTCCAAGCTAACTCCAGAGCTCATGAACATCATTATCACAAATATTGCGAAGAGCTTTCTAAATAACTCAATCTTATCAAATTCCTTAAAACCACTTCTCTTTTTTAATAATTCATTTAATTTCATGTTTTGGTATTTTGTTTTTTATTTTCTGAATTAATTATTGTGTTCCAGCTTTCTCCTTTACCTCAAACTTAACCCTGCGCCTAAAGCTGTTTCCAAAGCTATCCTCTGCTGTAATCGTGACATTATAGTCTCCAGGAATCTGCGGAGTCACATCGATTATTCCATATGAACTTCCACCAGTATTCTCTGTGCTGATGTCAAACATTGCAGTATCATCCTTAAACTCAAGCTCGTCATTCTCAGGATCACTTCCTAAAATCTTCAAGAAAAACTTCTGTTCTTCAGTCAATATATAACTGGTATTAACCTCAAACCTGGGCGCTTTATTCTCCAGATGCTTTGCAGCAAATACAAATCTATACGCTTGATTCTCCAGCCTTAGTTTTTCATCAACAATAAAATAGGCAAAATTATTATCACCGAGTGGAATCACGCTGATATTATACGGCAGAGTTGCCAAGAATGTAAAGTCAATGTGATAAGGATCTTTGGCAATTTTCTCAACAACTGCATTTGCATAACCAACTATATCATACAGCCCCACTTTTATCTCCTGCCTGAAATCCTTTACCTCCTGTGAAAAACTGCCTTTAGATATTTTTAGAGGATACTCAACATTGAATGTAATCTTGTCTTTGCTGATATCAACTTGAGTATTAACTGCAGCTTTTTCAATATTATATCCCTGCTGTTCAAACCTGGAGAAATCTGCGCAATTCTCAATTGCAGCATTCATATATCCTGCAATTTCCTGCCTCATCTGCTCTATGCTAGACAAAGTATTTTTGCCATCTACAAATCCATAAGTGAGTCTGCCATAATCAGATTCAACTTTTTGCCCAGTATCACTTATACTGCCGCCCTGCAGTCCAAGCAGTTTTAATGCCGGAAGAGAAGTTCCCTTGATGCATTCTCCCACAAATAATGCAATCGGCTTTGATTCTCCGCTGACAGTGCTCACAAATTCTATCTCGCTCTCAAATTGTTTCTCAACTCTTAATCCTCTTAATAAGAAATATACAGATGCAGTGGCAAGAATAATAAATACGATAAGCAAAATTGCAGTCAGCTGGCCTTTCCTGTTAGCAAATAGTTTAGATGCTGTCTTTTTGCAATTACTATTATTTTTATTTTTTATATCTTTTAATTTATTATTCTTATCATCATATTCCATCAGCAATCACTCTCCAAAAATTTTCAAATCCATAAATTAAAACTACGTCATGCAAACCATGCTGCTTAACATATTGCTTAAAACTATTTTTATCATAAACCGCAAAGCCATGTTTTAAGTCAAGAGCAGAAAGTTTTTGATTGCACTCCAGCTCGTTTTTGCAGAGAATATGGAATTTATTTTGCGCAAAGAATATACTGTCAGAAAACCATTTGATATTAAGCTCAATTTCTGCAGCATCCTCTGCTAATTTCTTGTCTTTGTCAAGCTCTCTTGTTTTTTCCAGAATGCTGTTAAGAATCAATAGGCCTAATGCCTTATCATTTTTGTAATTTAACTTGCACAGAATAGAAGCACCGACAATTTTTTTTGATAAAACAGCTTGAGAAATCAGCTCGCGGCAGCGGATGTTTGTGTATGCATAGCTCTTTTTTATCTGCTTAGATATTTGCCGAATAGTATATTCTCTATCTAAATTTTTGTAGAATATGCTGATTATCTCTATATAGCTGTCCATTACTATAATACCTTCTCAAATCCAACTCTATTGCTATAATTCTGCGTTTAGTGCCTAGTTATCGTATAAAAGATAATATTATTTTTAGTATATTAAATATCTATTTAAATAAGATAATACTAGCTATTAAATAGATAATATTATATAAAGCTTTCTATTATACCAAGAATCATGTAAATCTGCATTTAAGCCCGGAATTATTATGCTCTGCAAATAGTTCTTGTCCCTCAATTAATTCAGCAAATTTATTGCCCTTTACCAAAAAACTTAAATATGATGTTGCCATAACCTGTATATTCTAGGCTCTTGCTTAGCAATATCAAGAGAGTTTAGTAATATTTAATTTAGCAATATTAACAGAGAGGGGACTTCAAATGGGCAGAATAAAAACACAGCTTATCAAGCGAATAACATTAGAGCTTGTAAAAAGGCATTTACATGAATTTAAACCGACTTTTGATGAAAATAAGCCATTAATCACAAAGTATGCAAACGTCGAAAATAAGAAACTTCGAAATATCATTGCCGGCTATGTGACCAGATTAATGAAGAACAAAGAAAGGTTCATGTAACCAAATTCATTATATTCAGTTTTTATTTTATGGCATTTATTTATTGTTTTTACAAAATTTCAATCGGGTAATAGCTTAAAAGCGCATTGATTTTAGAGATTACAGATGACAGCGAAGGATGCACAAATGACAGACAATGACAACATTATTTTTGTTGGCGGCAAGCCATTCATGAACTATGTAACTGCCGTTGTGATGCAGTTTACAACCAAGAATATGGAAGAAGTCATAGTTAAGGCCCGCGGCAAGTTTATTTCTAGGGCAGTTGACATAGTAGAAGTTGCCAGCAAAAGATTTCTCGAGGGACAGATAGGCATTAAAGACATTAAAATAGACAGCGAAGAGTTCAAGAATGACGAAGGCAGGCAGGTAAGAGTTTCTACAATTGAGGTTATGCTTGCACGGAAACAGTAAGAATTCTCATTGATTAAATCTGGATTTATTTCAGAGATATTAGGCGGACCGATTATCTATCCGCGAATGATGGTTACACTAATATTCTCTTTAATAGTATGGGTGATAAAAAAGATTTTAGCTTTATTTTGTAAAGGCTCATTGTAATCCACACATACATCGCTTCTCAAAAAGCCAATATGGTAATATAGGCAATTCCGTAGTTTATATGACTTTTTTTAGGAATTGTCTTATTAGATAATTCTGGGCAAGTTGTTATATATCCTCCAGAATTATCTATAGCTTACCGATTAATCACCAAAAAGTCATGCACTGAGTGACAGATTAAAATGAACGCAGTGCGTTCAGAA
>JACPBN010000076.1 GCA_016180275.1 Candidatus Woesearchaeota archaeon | reverse complement strand
AGGTAGATCTGAGATTTATAAATATCAGAAAAAGGCTGAAGCTGTTTATGTTCATCAGCAGAGCATTGATATTTACACTCTTGATAATTGCAATAGCATCGCCATTTGCCATCAAGGAGAAAACTGTGCAGCGTGATCCGTTTATTAAATTGATTATTGACAACAGCACTTCAATGAATATATTTGACATGCAGAAAGTTGCTGAATTAAAAACAGAGCTTGAGAAAGAGATTGCTGTGGAAATCAAATTTATAGGCAATAACGAGGAATCAGCATTGGGAGACGGTATTTTACAAAATCTTAAGACAGATGAAAATATATTATTAGCAACAGATGGACAGAACAATAAAGGCGCGCAGCTAGGAGATGTTCTGTTGCTGGCAAATAAATTTAATGCATCAATAAATACATTAAACCTGCCCATAATAAAAGATGATGTTTCCGTTTCTGTTGATGGGCCAAGCAGGACAATGAAAGATGTTGAAAATCTGTATTATGTCAATATAAATAAAGTCGGAAATGTAAATAAGTATAAGCTAAAAGTCAAGGTAGATGATAATGTTGTAATAGACACAGAAAGTGCTGAAATGCAGCATAAATTTGTTTCTAAGTTTAATGAAGGAAGCCATCGCATAACTGCAGTTGTGACACCAATTGCCCAGAACGAGGATTATTTCAGCCAAAATAATGTGTACTATAAAACAGTCAGAGTAATTAAAAAACCAAGAATTTTATTTTATTCAAAAAGCGCTTCGCCAATGTATGATCTATTAACTCAAGTTTATGATGTTGATCTTACCAGTTCTATGGCAGGAGTTGACATTAATGGATATTATGCAGCTGTAATAAATGATATACCTGTAGGAGAAATTGAAGGCAGTGTAAATGAGGGTAATAATAATGGCGAGAACAATCAAAATGACAGAAAAAATGTTGACAAGCTGATAGAGTTTGTCACAGACGGCAATGGATTATTAGTAGTTGGCGGCAAAAATTCTTTTGACAAAGGAAATTATAAAGGCAGTTTGTTTGAAAGCCTGCTGCCTGTATTTGTGGCAAAGCCTGGCAAAAAAGAAGGCGAAGTCAATGTTATGATAGTAATTGATATCTCTGGCAGCACGGGCCAGGAAATTGGTGAGGCAACTGCAGTTGATATCAATAAAGGTCTTGCAATAAGCGTGTTTAGGAGCTTAAGAAGAGATAATCGAGTTGGAGTGTTAGCATTCAATACAGAGCCATATTTAATTGAGCCATTAGAGTATAAAAGCAAAAAAACTGAGGTTGAAGATAAGATTAAAAGGCTGCAGCGCGGCGGTGGAACGGTAATAGGCGAAGCAATTAGAAAAGCAGATGATATGCTTGAGAAAGTATCTGGCAGCAGAAACATTGTTTTAATAAGTGATGGCGTTACAACAGGAGAGGTATATGCAATTGAAAGAGCCATTTGGGCAGGTAAAACCGGGACAAAAATATACACAGTTGGTGTCGGAAAAGAAACAAAAGAATGGATAATGGAAGAATTTGCCAGAGTCTCAAACGGAATTTATTTTAAAGCAGACCAGACCAATCGCTTCAAAATTTTATTTGGCAACACAGAAGACATCCCTGAAACTGAGAGATTAAATATAGAGATACTTGATGATAATCATTTCATTACAAAAAATCTTGCAGTTAAAAAAGCAAAGATATATGGATTTAACCAGGTTGTGCCAAAAACACCTGCAAAATTAGTTGTGGCAACCACAGGGGGAGATCCTTTAATAACTGCATGGAACTATGCTCTTGGAAGAGTGGTTGCATACAAGCGTTAATTTTGCAATAGGTGTTCCAGACAGGAAAGAGAGAAATGTATTTGATGTCAAAGATACAAGGATCAACCAAGCAACTGAGATCTTTATCAGGACAGAAGATCCTCCTAAGGTCGAGACAGGAGATGCAAACGCGCAGCAGTTTGTATTCTATAAGATAGACAAAGAGACATATAAAGCAGAAGTAGTTCCGCAAAAGCTTGGGTTTGATAAAGTTGGTGAAGTAGAGTATGCGGTTAATTATCCGTTAGAGTATGAATTATTAGGATTGAATCCCGAACTAGGCAATCTTGTACAGAGCTCTGGCGGCAAAATATTTGAAACAATTAATGCAAATAAGATTATTGAAGAGGTTAAGTCAAGAAGCAAGAGAATAGTTGTGGACAGAGTTGACATAAGATGGTATTTCATAGTTATTGCAATAATAATATTTTTGATAGAGATAACAGTCAGGAAGATAATAGAGCATCGTAAAGCTGCAAAGATATAGAAAAAGATAAGGAGTAAAAAGTTAAGAGATCATATAAATAAAGAGTAAATTATAAATAAATTAGAGAGTAACAAGATGAGACTATTCAACCGCCAGAAAGTGCTGTTAAACACTATTGAAGAACTGAACGAAAAGAACATTAACTCACGCAGAGCGATAGTTAAATCCATGTTTCTTCTTAAAGAGGAACATGGCATAGCCGAAGAGATGCCATTCTATCATTTCTTTGCCTATAAACAGGGACCATTCTCTCATCTGTGTTTTGATGATCTTAGAAAGCTAAGGGACAACAATCTCATTGATGATGAAGAGACAACAATAACATCCCAAGGAAGAGAAGCATTAAACGAGGTTGGAAGGAAACATAATCAAATAATTAAAACTATGCTTAGTACTTTCCCTGATGAGAAAAAAATCACTGATTATGTATATCAAAAATATCCAGAATACACTGTAAAAAGCGAATTGATAGAGCAGAAATTAATGAAATCTCTGCCAGGATTCTTTACTATCGGCTATGAAGGTAAAGACATAGACCAGTTTCTTAATGCTCTTGTCGGCAATAAGATAGAGTTATTGATTGATGTGCGACGAAATCCGTTTAGCATGAACTTTGCCTATATTAAAGATGCTTTACAGAAGAAATTGAAAAATTTAGGCATTGATTATCTCCATATCCCTGAATTAGGAATTGAAAGTGAAGAACGAAAGAATCTTAATACAAAAGCTGATTATGAGGAGTTATTTGCTAAATACAGACAAACGCTTCCTCTCAAAGAAGTTTATATAACCCGAATTATTGAGCTGGGAACAACAAAGAGAATTGCACTATTATGTTTTGAAGCTGACTGCAACTTCTGCCATAGAGGAGAAGTAGCTAAAGTTATAAAAAGCAGGAAGCATGAGGTAATAAATTTATGACTGAAACAGAATCATTTTGGCTGAAAGATATGATAGTCTTAGGCCAAGGAGCACCAAACCAAACAAGAAAATTAGATGGCAGACAAGGCAGATGCCTCTGTCTTTGGTCAGATAAAACAGGCTTTGTAAGAGTTTTTCCAGTCCCATTTGGATATGTACATGACTGGGAAATCATCAATGTTGAAGTTAGAAAGCCAAACGATGATGGCAGGGAAAATTCTTTTGTTATTTGTAATTATGAAACAGAATTTAGTAATTTATCCAAACGGATATATACGCAGAAAGAGGTCACCAGCAAAGGAAATAAGATAAATAAGAAGCTTAAACGGCCAGAACAGATTGCCTTGCTTGAAAATCTCTCTAAATCAACATTTTCACAAACTAGGGATAACAGTAAAAGCTTCGGCCTTATCAAGCCAAAAACTTTAATGTTACTGCTTAAACAAAATAAGGAAACTTCTGAAGCTCAAACTACATTAATAGACCAAGATTATGATATTATGAACCAGAATGATTTTGCATTTCTTCCATATCTTCAATATGAATGTGATGGGCCATGCAGCTCAAAGCATCCTCACGAGCAGAAAATTGTAGAATGGGGCACTTACCAATGGATGAGGCAAAATCCAAATTCTCAAGAGCATTGCATGAAACTAAAAGATAATTACCATATTGGGGAAGAAAATTACTTGCATTATCTGCTTATTGGAAACCATAAAGTACATATTAAGACTTATTTTGTTGTCAAACTATTCCGTTTTAAGATTGAGGAAGAACAAAATGACTATTGTGTTTAATGAAAAAAGCAACTTATATAAACAAAATAATATTATAACAAGATAATTGGATAGAACAACATAATTAAGTTAATATACTGTTGAAGTAAAAAAATGAGCTTCATAAACAGAAATGCAAACCTGATATTATTGTTTTTGATAGTAGGCAGTGCAATTGCTTTAGTAGGCTTAACTGTATTCTTCCAGAGAAATTTCCAGGATGTTAATTTAAGGTATAATGAAAAACTGACTGCGTTAAAAAATATTTCAGACACATTGGAAATGCAGCAAAGCCTAGTAATTCAGGCAAAGCAGGAGCTTGATCTGTTACGGGCAAGAGATGTTGATTTCAGCCAAAAATTTACAT
Source organism: Candidatus Woesearchaeota archaeon (assembly GCA_016180275.1). GTDB lineage: Archaea > Nanobdellota > Nanobdellia > Woesearchaeales > UBA10200 > UBA10200. Next base: position 15,395 of record JACPBN010000076.1, on the reverse strand, counting down.
CTGTTAAAGATATTAAAGAAAATTTAGAAGATGAAAGGCAGAATTTACTGCTGGATAAGGCAGATCTTACTTTAAGGCTGGCAAAATCTGAGGCCAATGTGACAATATTAAGCGATGAGTCCAGGAAGTTTAAATTACTGTACAGAAATTTGCAGGTTGACTACAGCCAGTTAGAGAATGATAATGACGCGCTGAAAAATAAAGTGAGTAAATTAGAAAAAGAAATTAGTGATTTGAAAAAGAATCCGTAAAAAAACATGGCAGCAGGCTTTGAGCCAGTAGCAAGAGCAGTAAGAGAAGTAAAAAATGTGTTGTTAGAGATTAATTTAGTCTATTCGTTTCTGGACACATTAGTGATTTTTCTATTATCATTTTTCATAACATTCCTGATAAATGTGCACTGGTATTTTGCAATGATACCTACTGTAATATACTTTGTGCTGCATGTAACAAAGAGAGTCGGAAGCATTAGTTTGCTTAGGGTTGAAGAGAAAGTATCTAGCTTAAGCGAACAGCTAAGGACAGCTGCTGATAATGTAGGCAGGCATAATGAGATAATAGATCTTCTTAACACTGATGTATTGTCAAGAATGAGAGATGTAAAAGTATCTTATTTCATAGATTTTAAGGATCTGCTTGGCAAGATTCTGGCAATGTTCTGCATATCTTTCCTAATTATATTTGTGACAAGCATGAACGTAAGATTGGTAAATTTTGGAGATATGTTCCATATTTCGGAGAAAAGCCTTGATTTTAAAAGAGGTTCTGAGAATATAGCCAGTGATGGCCGCGACTTAGATGCAGAGACACAGGGCAACACAGATATATTTGGAGATCCATCTGTAAAGGAAGCAGGCAAAAACGCAATTATGCTTGAGCTAAATCCAGTTGAAAGCGAAATTAACCTGAATGAGTTTAAGGAAGTTGAGCCAAAAGATTTTGACAATGCGCCTGCACCAGGGGAAATTTCTGCGCAGCAGGATGCTGCATATGACAAGGAGATTGCCAGAGAGTACAAAGAGGTTGTCAGGAATTATTTTAACAAGATAACATAACAAATATTAACTAATAGCAATTTTGAGCAATGGATTTATAAATAAGATAAAGATTAATAATTAAAAAATAAGTAAACTTGAGATTATATTGTAAAAACGAAGATAAATGCTGAATAAATTATAATAGAATTGGCAGCAAAAAAGCGGTGAGAATATGTCAAGCTTAACGACCATAGGAAAAGATTTTCAGGATGTATTTAAAGAGCTGGGCAAAGTAGTTGTTGGCCAGCAGGAAGTAATGAAGCAGATGTTAGTTGCAATTATGTGCAATGGAAATGCTCTTCTGGAAAGCGTGCCTGGGCTTGCAAAAACATTGACTATCAAGACACTTGCTGAGATAATGGACCTTAAGTTCTCAAGAATTCAAAATACACCGGATTTAATGCCATCAGACATAACCGGAACCTATATAATTGAAGAGGAAGACGGAAAAAGAAAATTCAAGTTTCAGCCAGGCCCAATATTTGCAAACATCGTATTAGCAGATGAGATCAACAGGGCAACACCAAAGACACAGGCAGCTTTGCTTGAGGCGATGCAGGAGAAACAAGTTACTGTCGGCAATAAGACATTTAAATTAGAGGAGCCGTTCTTTATTTTAGCAACACAGAACCCGATTGAGCAGGAGGGTAGTCTTGCATTAAGCCAGGCAGTTTTTATAAATGGTCAGCTTAAGACAGGCAAAGAATTGCTTGAATTAGCAGGAGACAATTGCATTAAGGAAGATAAAAAAGGAATAAAATTGTATGATATCAATGCATGGACTTTATCACTTAATACCTCTGGTAAATTAGAAAAGAAAAATTGCTTTTTGTATACTTTACCATACAGCGATGAGATGCTTGTAGTAACAAGTAACACAGGAAAAAAAATAACAGTGACAAAAAACCATCCATTTTTGGTAAATGAAAACGGCATCATAACATGGAAAAAAGCAGAGGAACTGACGAAACAAGATTATATGATAAATCCTGCAAGAATAGATGTAAATAATATTGAGCCACAAAAGGTTATGCCCCATCAAGAAGCATTAAAGCTTATGGCACAAAAGCCATTGCCTAAAGAAATAATTTTTGACGAAGATTTTGCGTTCTGGATTGCATTCTTATTATCTGATGGTTCAATAGGAGAAAAATGCGTTGAAGCAGTGCAAAAGAATTATCCGGCTTCATTAGACAGATTTATTGATATTTCAGAGAAATATGGGTTTAAGGCATCTATAAGGACAAAAAAAGGTGTGCGTCATGCAAGGATATATTCCAAGCCGCTTGTCGAATATCTGAAGATTAGGTTTAATGTGGTCGGTGGCAAGGACAAGGAAATTCCGTCATGGTTTTTAAAATGGTCAGATGAGATGAACAGGGAGTTTTTGAAAGCTTTTATTTCTCTCGAATCATCTATAAGGGATAATAGGATCGTGTTTACACAAAAAAGCGCAAATAATGTGAACATAATTTCCTACATGCTTTTACGAGAGGGGATACTCTCTTGGATAAGGCATGATGGCAAAATATTCAGGCTAAAGATCCAAGGCAAAGATTTCATGGAATACCTTAAGAATGTTGGATGGGTTGACAACAGCAAAATCAAAGGAGTTGATTTATCCAGGATAACAGATTCAAGCTTTAGGGTTGTGCCTGTAGACAGAAGAGCAATATTAAGGCTGACTGAAGTTCTTGGGCTAAACAGTTTCCACACTTTAAAAGGCCGTGCAAATTTGACAGAAAGAAAGTGGTATGGCAGCTACAAAGGGATTAAAGAAGGGGAAACATTGATGGCCGTTGATTCATTAAAGCAGTTCGTTGATGATATAAGAAATGAGATTGAAGTCAGAGATATACCAGAATTTAAAAAAAATGCGGATATAAAACCGCGCGAATTTGCTGCAGCAATCGGCACTCCAATAACAACTATAGCAGAGCAATTAGAAATATCAAAAAACCAAGTATGGAAGCTATATTCAGGAGAGAGCGTAAGCGTTACAGTCAATTCGCAAATCAAAGAATTTTTGCTGCAAAAGTATACTGTTTGCATGGAAGAAGCAAAAAGCTTGCTAAAGTATTGCGAAGCATTGCTGAGTGAAGATATTTATTATGATAAGATAAAGTCAATAGAATATACTTCATCAGAAGGCATGGCATTTGGATTAACTGTACCAGAATTGCAGAATTATATCGCAGGATTTGGCGGCTGCGGCATTAACCATAATACATATCCATTGCCAGAAGCGCAGCAGGACAGATTTCTGTTAAAGATTAAGTTAGATTATCCCAGCTTTGAAGAGGAACTTGAGATTGTTGACAGGTTTGCAGAAGGCACAGGGCAGTTTAACTTACGCGCAATAATCAAGAAAGAGCATATTGCAAGGCTGCAGACTTACACTAAGCAGGTGCCGATAGCAAATGACATCAAAAAATACGCAGTAAAGGTTGTAACTGCAACAAGACAGAGAAAAGACCTTATCGAATATGGAGCATCTCCAAGAGCAAGCATTGCAATTGTCATGGCTGCAAAAGCAAAAGCATTGATTGAAGGCAGAAAGTTTGTAAGCAAAGAAGACATAAAAGAAATGGCATTCCCTGTTCTTAGGCACAGGATAATCCTAAACTTTGAGGCACAGAGAAAGAATCTCAGCGAAGATGATGTGATTAAAGAGTTGCTGTAATAACCAATATTTTTGTTCGTTTTTATTCTTATGATAACTCATCAATAAATTATAATATAAATACAAAAAGACCATGATCGACACTGATTTCCTAAGGCAGCTGAACAGATTCAGCTTAATTCTGCAGAAAAGGATCACTTCCAATTATACAGGCGAGCGAAAGAGCACCATGATAGGGCAGGGTCTTATCTTTAAGGATCATGCGCAGTATGCCTTGGGAGATGATTTCAGGAAGATTGACTGGCGAGTATTTGCAAGGACAGACAAGTTCTATGTAAAGAGATACGAAGAAGAGAGAAACCTTACTATCCATATAATTGTTGACTTCAGCGCAAGCATGAACTTTGGGAAGCCGACAAGCAAAAGCGATTATGCTTCTATGCTCGGTATAGGATTTGCATACATGGCAACAAAGGACAATGAAAGGTTTGTGTTAAGCACATTCAGCGAAAAATTGGATCTGTTCAGCCCGAAAAAAGGCGCTAAACAGCTGGCAGGAATAGTGGCTTACCTAAATGAAAGAAAGCCAATTGGTGCAACAAAATTTGAGGAAAGCCTTGCCAGATATAAGAATAAAATTGGCTCAAAGTCATTGATTATAATCATATCTGACTTTTTGTATGACCTGAGCGAGATAAAAAATTCACTTGCAAGATTAAAGGGTCATGAGATTGTCTTGATACAGGTACTTGATAAGACAGAGAGAGAGTTAAGCCTGGAAGGTGAATATAAGCTGCAGGATTTAGAGACAAAGGAAGTAGTGAAAACATTTATTTCGTCATCATTAAGAAAGAGCTATCTTCGGCAGCTGAATGATCACCAGACAAAAATAAAAAAGATCTGCGACCAGATGAATGCAAAGTTCTTTATTGCATCAACTGACAAGCCGATATTTGACACGTTCTTTGAAGTCCTTATGTCAAGGTATTTCCAGAGATAGGATTTAGTTGTTGGCAGCGTAGATTTCTAGATTTATTTTTGTCCAATAAATATATAAACATCATATTATTTAGGCATAGCATGGCAGAAAAAAATAATGAGGAGAAAAAAGCTGAAGCTTCCGAAGCAAAATTAAGCCTTAACGTAGAAGAGATGGCAGCATACTGCAAAAGAAGAGGATTTGTCTATCCATCAGGCGAGATTTATGGCAGCATTTCTGGATTCTTTGATTTTGGAAGCCTGGGAGTTGAGCTGAAGAATAACATCAAAAACAGCTGGTGGAAAACTTTTGTGCAGAGCAGGGAGGATGTTGTCGGCATAGATGGAGCAATTATTACTCATTCAAATGTATGGAAAGCTTCTGGACATGTCGATTGTTTTGCAGATATAATTTTGCAGTGCAGCAGCGGAAAATGCAAAGAGAAAGTCAGGGCAGATACTTTTATTGAGGAAGAATTAGGAGAAACGTCTGGAACAAACTTAGCTGGAGTAAAAGCTGCAGAAATAAATAAGATAGTTGCAGAGAATAATTTAGTTTGCCCAAAGTGCAAAAGCAGCTTTGAAGATGCCAATGATTTTAATCTGATGTTTGAAACACAAGTAGGGCCCAGCAAAGATAAAAAAAATACTGCATATTTAAGGCCTGAAACTGCCCAGATAATATTTACAGATTTTAAATTAGTCATGGATAATGCAAGAGCTAAGCTTCCTTTTGGGATTGCGCAGATAGGCAAGGCATTTAGAAATGAGATTTCGCCCAGAGATTTTCTTTTCAGGAGTAGAGAGTTTGAGCAAATGGAGATAGAGTTTTTTGTACATCCGCAGAAGATAAATGAGTGCCCTGATAATATTTTTAATGAGGTAAAGGATTTGAAAGCAAATGTACTGACTACGTATCTGCAGGAGAAAAATGAAAAAAACAATGCAGATATGCCGGCAGAAGTTATGAGCTTTGGAATCATTGGCAGCAAGTTAACAAGCAAATGGCATGCATATTGGCTTGGAGTAATGTATAAATGGTTCTTGGATTTGGGAATAAAGCCAGAGAATTTGCGCATCAGGCAGCATAAAAAAGAAGAGCTTGCGCATTATGCAGGAGCTTGCTTTGATATAGAATATAATTTTCCTTTTGGATGGAAAGAAATACATGGAAATGCAGATAGGACAACTTTTGATTTAACACAGCACATAAAAGTTTCGCAGAAAGATGTTGCTGTTTATGATGAAGAGAGCAAGCAGAAAGTTATTCCTTATGTAGCAGCAGAGCCGTCTCAGGGAGTTGAAAGGGCCATGCTGGCATTTTTGTTTGATGCGTATAATTACGATAAATCCAGGGAGAATGTGGTGTTAAGGCTGCATCCTATGCTTGCGCCTGTAAAGATAGGGGTGTTTCCGCTGGTTAATAAGTTAGATGAAGAAGCTAGAAAAGTTTATGATTTATTGAAGAAAGACTTTGTATGTCTGTATGATAGGTCTGGAACTGTTGGGAAAAGATATGCGAGAAATGACGAAGCAGGAACGCCATTTTGCGTAACAGTGGACTTTGATGGAGTAAATGATAAGACAGTTACTGTGAGAGATAGAGATACAACCAAGCAGATTCGCGTAAAAGTTTCCGATCTGAAAGAAGTTCTGGGGAAATTGTTAGCTAAGGAGATTGAGTTTGAGAAAGCCGGGAAGCTGCTGAATTAGAGATATATCTTAAAATGATCATTATTTCTCTCATAAGCTTATGGGTTTGTTTGATCTGTTTAAAACAAGAAAAGTACATTACCAAGGAATATTAAGGTATATTATTAGATAAAGAATAATTAACACTTAGCAAGTTTTATATATGAGTTTATATTATTGACCACATATTTGATAATATGTTAAATCATATATTGAATAATATTTGGATTCATATTTATTTTTATATATGAATTAAGATGATTAATTTATGAAAAATAGATAAGGTGGAATATGAAGTTTTCACGACCAAAAGAAGCAGGAACCAGATTAAAGCAGAATTACATAAAATTAAGGGAGACTAAGCTAAGCCAGTATAATGTAACACTGCCAAAAGGCATAGTCGAAGCCATGAATTTTTCTAAAGGAGATGTTTTTAAAGTTTATATCGAAAATGGCCATATTGTCCTAAAGAAAGAATTTATCGCGCCAAAATACTTAAAGGAAAATAAGCTAAATAAAGAGGATGAGGATTCTGGTAATGGCAAGCAATAATACAACTCCAAGCGGTAAGCAATATAGTAAAACAATCAGTGAGCAATATAAAGAATTTGTGAAAAGAAAACAATTGTATTTAGAAGATTTAAAAAGCAGAGCAGCAAATTTGAGAGAGCAGAAAAAAGCTGAGCTGCTAAAGCAAAAAAAGCAGCAAGAAGAATTAAAGAAAAAAATGCTTGAAGAAAAAAAGAGACTGCTTATCAATGAAAAACAAAAGCTTTATCGAGAGCAGAAAAAGGAAAGAGATTATCTGACAATAAGTGTTGTTCTGTTGCTAGCGGCGTTTGGATTTGGGGTTGTGGCTGTGAATTATTACACCAATTTTAATGGCACAATAATAGGCATGGCTTTTTTTGTGTTTGAGAATAACACAGTACAGGAAGAATTTGATTTAGCAATTGATATTCCTGCAGATAATAAAGAAATAACAAAATTCCTCAGAATAGATAAGCTTGATGGAAAAATTGCGAGCTTTGAAGTACAAAGAAGCGCAGACAGCAAAGTTAAAGATTTAAGCGATATAGTATTTATTAAAGTTGGAGCTGAGAGTGTGTACATTGGCACATTGCCAGAGAAAAAGAAGCTAGACATTACCTCTTATGTTAATGGTTTTTGCACAAGTTATCCATGCAAGCTGCCTCTGAACTTTTCAGCTCAGTTTGAGACCCGGATAATTTTAGAGAATCTCAAGCAGCAGGCAAATGACAGTACAAAATCCTTAGAAAATGCCGTAAGAACTGAGCAACCTGCCGACAGAAATAAAAAACAAGGTGACTTTGTACGGTTAGGTGTATTTAAGAAAGGAGAGATTAAAACTGTTGAATTAAAAAAATATGACACTGCAGAATTTATCATTGGCAATAACCAATATAATTTACAGTTAGACGGCATCAGTTCTACAAACGCTGAAATAAGCCTGTTGCCTGCTTTCGACAGCATTGATTTAGGGCTTACAATCCCATTAAGAGCAGATCTTAATAATAATGGGCTAGATGACATAATAATAATTCTCACGAATTTAGATTATAATAAGGCAACTTTTTTATTGCAGCATTTAGATGAAGCTGCAAAAAATGAAAAAAATGAGAGAAACATTACCATGACAGAGCAATCAAGCGCAAGAAAAAAAACTGGGACTAAGATTGATGAAGAAGCTGCTGAAAAGTTTGTTGTGGAGAATATAAAAGTAATAAAAGATAATGTGGATGATGATAATAATAATGACAAAGAAAATAAATCTAGCAGCAGTATAAACTTCATTAGCTGGATTGTCTTATCTCTTTTAGGGCTTGGGATTATAGGAGGCATATCTTATTGGCAAAATAGTGAGAGAGAAAAGGCCAGAGAACGCAAAAAATGGGCAATTGAAAGATACTATATGGAACATGGTAAGTTGCCGCCTGGTGTGAAAAAAGAAGATTACAAAAGGTTGAAAGAGAAAAAACATGCTAATGCTAGAAATAATGTTAAAAAGCATGAAGGTTCACAACAGGATGCACATCATGAAGTATTATCAATGTTTGTTAATGAGTTTAAGGATAAAAATTATTCTGATGAAAAGATAAGGCAAGAACTGACAACACGCGGCTGGGATCCTAGAGAAGTGCAGCACGTCATTAAAATGCAGGAGAGCAAGCAGGTGTATTCCAACATAGACTCATTGGTTGCATTTGCTGAAGATGCATTAAGCCGCGGCTATAAACTTGATCAGATAGCAAAGTCTTTACACCAAAAAGGTTGGCCAAAAGAGATTATCATGAAAGTGTTTAAGGAAGAGAAAAGATTGAGGAAGTATCTGAGGTAAAAGAGTTATATATTAGAGAAATATACTCTTCCCTAATTATTTTTTAGAATTTGTTATGGATTTGTAACATACAACATATATCTAAAAGTTCGAAATTTCAATTAGAGTTGCATATATAAAGAGGGTAAGAACTAGAAAATGCAAAAAAAATTAGAGGATAATTTGCAAAAACAAAAGCAAGGACTGCAAGAGTTAAAGAAGATATTATTGCATGAAAAACAAAAGCAGCATAGAGAGCAGAAAAAGGAAAGAGATTATTTGATAATAAGTGTTGTCTTAGTTCTTGTGGCATTTGGTTTTGGGATTGTGGCTATGAATTATCACAGCATTAATAACCAAAATATGGTTGGAAATGCATTTCTGGTATTAGAAGACAATAATATTGTAGAAAAAGAGAATTTTACATTAGATTTGATTTCTAAGATAGATAAAAGTACACTACTAAGAATTGAAAAGCCTATTATCAGCGTGAAGTTTGATGTAATAAGTGATACAACTGATGTTGAGAACATAGTTATAATAAATGTAACTGATAAAAGTGTGTTTAGCGGAAGCTTAATTGAGAAAAAACAGCTTGATATTAGCAATGAAATCAGCGAGCATTGCAAAGAATATCCATGTGACATAAATCTTAGCTTTAGTTCACAACAAAATGCCAATATTGATTTAAATAATTTTAAGTTTGAATATGTTGAAAATAAACTAGTTGAAGAAAAACCACAGGCTGCAAGATTAGAAAGTACATCTATAATATTAGAAGAAGTGCAGTATTATCCAGACTACTGCAATCAAAATAATAGCAAAAAAACTAGTAATAATAATAATAATATAGATACGGATTCATCTACAGATGCATCATCAAATATATTAGCTGCAAATAAATTGGAAGTATACGGATTAGAGCTTAGAGGCAATATTGATATTGATCTTAGTAGCTATGAATTTGATAAGCAAGACGAGGATTTATTAGTTAAAGAATTAAATAAAAAATCATATAGAAAATCAGAAAAAGGCAATTTTGTTAATTCTGTCAGCAGATTTAAGAATTTGTTCAATAGAATTTCTGAAGGTAATGCATTCACTTTTTTTGATAGAAAGCTGAATAAGACAGCCATTATAATTAACAAAAATCAAGGCAGTGATAAATCTAAAAAGCAGGCAAATTATATTATTGAGTTTAAGCAGCCAAGCGTATTAGAGCACAGAGCTAAATTGCTTGAAGAAGTCAAAGAAAAAGACAAAAAAATAGAGGAGATAAAAACAGAGTTAAGCAAGCCAAGCTATCATGCAGTTGCATCCAGTTTATTTGGAAATGATGAGCTTAACCAAGCAGAAGAAGAGAAAGAAGAGATTGAAGATGAGATTTCTGCAAGATTACTCGAGCAGCAGCAAACGATAGAAAGTGAGCAAAATATTGCGATAGATGAAATTATAAATATTGTCGGAAGTGAGCAAAAACCGAATGAAGAAAAGAATAATAAGAATCCAGAAAGGGCCTTTAGTGTTGCAGATGCAGACAAGGTGCAAAACACCAATATTCTCGTAGTTGAAAGATACAAAAAAGTATTTAATGGAGCTGCCTTAGCAATAGATGATGCAGCAGCAGAAAATATCACAAAAAAGATTTCTCAGCTGCCTAATGTAAAAGCTGTTCACGAAAATAAGCCTGTCTTTGCCGTGATGCAGGATTCTGTAAAGATAATAAATGTTGATTATGTCTGGAAGCTTGATAAGGATGGAAATGAGTGTGCAACCAACGCAAAAGAATGCCTGACTGGCAAAGGAATTGTTGTGGCAATTGTAGATACTGGAATAGATTACATGCATCCAGATTTAGGCGGTTGCCTTGGCGCAGGGTGCAAGGTAATTGGCGGCTATGATTTTATTAACAATGATAATAATCCAATGGATGATCAGGGCCATGGCACACATGTCGCTGGCACAGTAGCTGCAAATTCTGCAAATGGAGCAATTAAAGGAGTTGCACCTGAGGCTAAATTATTGGGATATAAAGTTTTGGATGCAGATGGAAGTGGCAGCTTTGAGAGTGTAATCGCAGGGATAGAAAGAGCAGTTGACCCTAATAATGATGGCAATTTTGATGACAAAGCTAACATTATAAGTTTAAGCTTAGGCGGTCCGGGAGATCCTGATGATCCTGTTAGCAAAGCAATTGATAATGCTGTTGATAATGGAGTAGTTGCTGTTATAGCTGCAGGCAATGATGGAGAATTTGGAAGACAGACAATTGGAAGCCCAGGCACTGCAAGAAAAGCTATAACTGTTGGAGCAGTAGATAAATGCGATAAGATAGCAGATTTCTCAAGCAGAGGTCCTGTTAAATGGGGTGGAGGCATATTAATTAAGCCAGATATAGTTGCGCCTGGTGTTGATATTTGCTCTTCACAATGGGGAGATGCATTTACTCCAAGAGCCCGTCAATGCATTGATGATGACCATGTTGCAATCTCTGGAACAAGCATGGCAACGCCGCATGTGTCTGGAGTAGCAGCATTATTATTACAGGCACATCCTGATTGGAATCCTGAGCAAGTTAAATCTGCTTTAATGACAACAGCAAAAGATCTTGGCTATGAGCCAAATACACAAGGTGCAGGAAGAGTAGATGCAGTAAAAGTATTGTCACCATTTATATCTTTAGTGCCTGCGAGCATTTCATTTGTGTTAAATGATATATCCCAAGCAGAGCAGAATATTGTAATAACAAATCTACAGAATGAAGAGATTGTATTGCAGCTTGATGCCGGCAAAGTTAAAGATGAAGAAGGCAATGAATTTACAGCTGCGGAATTTTCTGAACAGCAAATTACTCTGCAAAAAGACGAGACTAAAATAGTTAGATTGATTGTAAATGCAGATTCAAATAGAGAAGGAGTCTTCAGTGGAAGAGCCAAATTAATTGTAGGAGAAAAAATTGCAAACATACCTTATGGATTTTCTAAATTATCAAGATTAACAATTAAGATATTAGATTTGGATGACAATATATTAAAAAATCCTTGGGTAATATTGTTTGATGAGGCAACAAGACAATTTCCCCAAGAATTAAGCAGTTTAGGTATTGCAGAAAGAGAAGGTATTGAATACGAGCTAAAAGGCGGAAGAAAATATATTATAGCAAGCATTGGTGGGTATAGAGATCAAACTTCTAATAAGGATATTGAGTTTAATTTATACAAAGAAATTGAAGTTCCTGTTAACAGCAAATTACAAGTAGATTTGCGATTAAAAGAAGCAAAGCCAATTACAATTAAGGCAAGATCATTAAATGATATCCCGTTAGATATGACTATCTGGATGCGTTCATTAAAAGTATTTGATAATAATCAGAATTTGTTTGACATGAGTTTCTTTTCTAATGGTTATGATGATAGAATTGTGTATGTTTCAAAGCGAGCTAATGATAAGTTTGATTTTGATAATGTGTTCAAATATATCGGCGTGCCAAAAAAAGAGAAAGGCTATGATTAATACAATCAATGATGAAAATAATACAAGAAAATGCAGCAAAAAAAATTGATTAAGAATTTAATTAAAATAAGGCGTTTAATGATTTATCTAGTGTTAAGCATATCCCTAATTATACTACTCTTTATTTATGGATGCAAACCTGGCGATAATAATTATTCAGTGCAGGATGAAGAATATTTAATTGGACATATTGTGAGAAATGTTGATGATAATACTCCTGAAGTAATCGATTTTAGGAATAATAGAAATGAGCTTGCTGTTTATAATTATACATTTGCATATCCAGCATATAACCCAGAATATTATGTAAATGCATTGTGGTTTTTTGAGCCAATGGCTTCATTTTCCAGCGGTGTTGCATTTAACAACCAGATTGCAGGCGCACTTAACAGAATATATTATATATTTGCAGATAATCGATTTTCACAAACATATAATAATGATAAATGGGATTTTTTGAATAAAAATCAAATTAATTATCTAAACAAGAATGATCTTAATATAGCAGATGAAATAAAAAATGAGTTTGACCAGCGGTATCTTGATGTAAGTTTTTATGAAAATGACGAGTTTAAAGAGCCAGATGCTGGAGAGATACAAGAATTTACAGTTGGCAAGGCCCCATATAAGATAACTAATTTACTGGTGAATAAAGGCGCAGACTCATATCGCCTTAGCTGGTATAGCCTTTTAGTTTATGCTAATAAAGGAAAGGCCTTTTTGGAGAGGAGTGTCTTTTTTCCAAATTTCATATTAGATTATCCCTATTATACGATTTTTAAAGATGGTGCAATCATGGTTAATAATAACCTGACTGATGAGTATGGTAACTGGATAAGTCCATTAGATTATAAATTTATAGGGGATGCGCAAGGAACTTATAAAGTTAATTTGCATATTCCTACATTATACCCTGTTTTTGAGCAGATAGATTCTGAATATGAATTTTCATTGCCACAGCAAGATGCTCAGCCACCAATACTTAATTTGATAGATATTCCTGCTAGATTTGAAGCAAATAAAGAATTAAATATTAGAGTTAACGTATTAGAGGTTTCTGGGTTAAAACAATTTAGAATATTATACTCAAGAAATAATAATTTAGATGATGCAGCATGGTTAGATTTGCCTGTAAATCTGATTGATGATAATAATGATGGCAATAACAATAACTTATATGATTATAATGCTTCTATAATAATTAGCAGTAATAGCGATAATTTTGAGAAAATAAATTTGAGAATAATAGCAATAGATAATAATGATAATAAAGTTAGTTCAACAATTAAAGCAGCTTCATTAAAAGCAAGAGAGGTTAACTTTGGGCTAAAAGCCAGCAAAACGAATGCTGCTAGAGGAGATAGCATAATATTTTCTGGGGAATGCAAAGATGATATTGGCAATGGCTGCAAGGGCCTTAGGATTGGGTATTATATTGATGAGGGGATTGATGGCTCCAATGAGAAATTTTTAGATGCTGATATGACTAAGTTCCAACGTCTAGAAACCTATGATGATGAGTATAGAATCATAGATTATACTTATGAGCCAGCTTCTTTTACTTATCCATGGCAAGTACCTATTAATTATGATAAAAGTACGATTAAATTTAAGCTAAAGTTTGACGGCACAGGAGTTTATCTGCCAAAGGAAGAGTCTGTGACAATTAACATCGGCGCAGTAAATTATGATATTGCATTAACTGATTTAACAATTAAAAATTTTGAGTTTAACAAAGAAGCCAAGATAAATGTAACTGTCACAAATGTCGGCATTTCGAAGGCAGAAAATATTGATGTTAAATTACAAATTGATGCCAGAGTAGAAGACACAAAGACAATACAAAGCTTAGAGCCAAACCAGGCAGTAAATGTGAGCTTCAGCTATATCCCTAAGAAAGCAGGGAGCACTGCAATTATAGTGGCAAGCAATTATCTGAAAGATGAGAATCTGGACAATAACAATCAGAAAGCGACAAGAGATGTTCAAGGCACAGGCTCTGATGTTGCAATAAGAAGAAAAGATTATTCTGGTTTAATGGCAATTAATGACACAAAATTCCTTGCATATCTAGTTAAAAATTTTGGGCAAAGCAAAGCAGAAAACATAAGCTTAAAGGTTTATGACCTCTTTGATGGACAATATATTTGGCTAAGATATAATGAGCTTAATGTTATCGTACACAAAGGCATAGAGTATAGAATAACTGCACAACAAACAGGCGCTAATAATAACGAGGTAAATCTGAGTTTTGAATATATTTCAGGAAGCACTGATGTAAAAGAGAACTTTGCATTAAAAGATGATGTTTCTGGAAATGGCCCTGAAGGAATTTATATTCTTAAAAATGGCATTGGCATAGTGTATTTGGGTGTTTATAATGATGGCATTGGCATAGAATTAGCCAATTTGGCATACTTAGAGAAAAATATAGCTGATCTAGATGAACTTGAGCAAAGGGAAGAGAACATAACCTGGGACACTAAAATATTTGGATGGCATAACCTATTTAGCTTTGTTAATGTTAGCAATGATATTGATTATACAAATAATGTTAGAAGCGATATCTTAAGGGTTGTGGAAGACAAGCCAGATTTAATAATCACTGAATTTGGAATATTTGGCTTAGATCACAATAATTACGCAGTATTAAACAATGAATATAATATTTCTGTTAGAATACTTAATGACGGAATAAGAGAATCCGATGAGTTTGATGCTGTGTTTACTGATTTCTATGATTTAACTTATGCTTATGTTAATGAAGAAGAAACAAGAGGGATTTTTATCGATGGCAAGGAATACAGGATAGCAGCCAAGATAAATTATTCCAGCACTGAGCCAATAAAAAGCAATGTTGAGCTTGAGATTAGGTATGAGGATGCTGTTGAAAGATTAACACTAAGGCTTGGAGAAGTTAAAGTATTAGGCAATGGAAAAAATATTGCTCTTCAGTTTATATCGCCTAATACAGCTAGGATGTCATTCGGGAGTGCAAAACACCATTTAGTAAGAATTCCAAAAATAAAGCCCAATGAATATTACGAAATATCCGGATTAAAATGGAAGCCAAACAAAACTGGAGAGCATAGATTGATATCCAATCTTAACACGACTTATGATTATGACACCAGCAATAATGTTAATGAGATATGGAAATCTGTTGCCAGAGATTTGCCTGATTTAGATATAACCAAAAATACAGAAGAGGATG
>JACPBN010000048.1:2261-20953 GCA_016180275.1 Candidatus Woesearchaeota archaeon | reverse complement strand
GGTGGTGGCTGCCGACGAACACTCACAAGTATTATAGAAGAGTTGCTCCTCCTCTACGCAGGGTATTCTATATTGTATCAATCAATATATTTTTGATTAGTAAAATTTATTTGATAGTGAATAGCATTGCCCGTCGCAACATTAGTAGGGTTACTTTTATTTGTGTTCGTCATAATTTGGCAGCCACCACCACTTTTGATGTTGCTAAACAAATACGAAATTAATAATAAACTATTTAAATAACACCTCTTTTTTACCCTATGTTTGAGAGATAAGCCGGTGAACTTTTATGCAATAAGAGTTTGCTTGCTTATGCTGGAAAACAAAGAAGACAGGATTGTGTGGTGCTAACCGTGCAATAGATTAAATGTAAATATTGTTCTTTGTTCTTTCAGTTAATTTCAACAGATAAACCAGGTTTAAAAATTAAAATAAAATTAGGAGGAGATTGTTATGGCTAAGATGCACAGCAGGGCACGCGGAAAAAGTCAGAGTACAAAACCAAGTAAAATTACTCAAAAAGCATGGGTCAGATATGGTGAAAAAGAGATTGAGCTTTTAATCCTAAAGCTTGCAAAAGAAGGCAAGTCACCCAGCCAGATAGGTCTGCATTTAAGAGACACATATGGCATTCCAAGTGTAAGGGCAGCTATTGGGAGAAAAGTCAGCAAAGTATTGGCAGAAAAAAGCTTGCTTAAAGAGCTTCCGGAAGATTTGATGGCTTTGATTAAAAGAAACGTGCAGATAAGAAAGCATTTAGAAAAAAATAAGCATGACCAACCGGCTAAACGCGGCTTAAATTTGACAGAATCTAAGATTAAGAGACTGGTTAAATATTATAAAATAACCGGCAGATTATCTGAAGAATGGAAATATGATGTAGATAAGGTCAAGCTTTACGTCCAGTAAGCAGTTATTTTATTAATTTCTTTTTTTTTGCTTTTTTTTAGATAATTTTTTAACAATACTCATTTTGGCTATTACACATGAATAATAAAGGGGAGACTTTGGATAACCACAGCTATTTTCAGGAATTGCTGGATAAAGCAGCTTCATTTTACAAAAGCATAGAAGCAGATAAAGTTATTAGGGTAATTGCCCATTTAGATGCTGATGGTATAGCAGCTTGTTCTATTTTATGCAAATTGTTGGTTGCTGAGAAAAGAAAATTTGTTGTTAGCATTATGGATGATTTAAGGCAATCATTCCTGCAAAAACTTAGCAGTGAACATTATGCCTATTATATATTTCTTGATTTAGGCTCTGCAAATATTTCAGGGTTAGAAAAGAATCTTCCAACTAAAAAAATACTTGTGATTGATCATTGCTATGCTGACAAAAATGATGATCGAGGGTATAATTTAGAAAATGTTTCTTCTGTTAAATCAGATAATCTTGTTCATGTGAACCCTTATCTGATCGGCATAGACGGCAGCAAAGAAGTTTCTTCTGCAGGCATGGTTTATTTATTGTGCGTAAAAATGAATGATGCTCCTGAGGGCACTAATGCTGCTGATGCCATTAGTCAGGCTATTAGTAATAATACTGATGTTACTGAGCCTATTAATCTGCTGGCACTGGTCGGAGCAATAAGTGAGCATCAGGATTCAGGCGGATTTATCGGTCTTAACAGGATTTTGCTTGATAAGGCAATTGAAAAAAATATTCTGACTAAAACTCAAAGCCTGACAATTATTCGTGACATGAATCAGCCTCTGCACAAAATGCTTGAATATTGCATTAACCCTGTTTTGCCAGGAATTACAGGCAGTGAAGGAGAAACATTAAGTTTTTTAGCTGGACTTGGAATTAATCCAAAACATGATAATTCATGGAAAATCTGCGCTCATCTGGCAGAAGGAGAAATTGAGAAAATCAAAACTGCATTGCAAAATAAATTTATGGATAAATCTTTTATCAGCAGCCTATATGGAGACAACTATCTTGTCACTCGAAATTTTGCTTCAATTGGAAATAATCTAAGAGAGATTTCTGCAATTATAAAAGCATGCGGAAGATTAAATAATACGGTTCTTGGCTTAAGTATTTGCATGGGTATTGGCAATAATAGCAGTAATAATACTATTTCTAATTTCGCGTTACTTGCAAAAAAATGCAATGATGAATATAAAAATAGGCTTTTAGCTGTATTAGCATGGTATGCTAAGAACAGAGATTCTCCAAGTCTGATGAAGGGAAATGGCTATTTGATTGTTAATTTTACCATGATGAGGGATTTTAATGCAAATTTGCTGGACAAGGCTATTGAAATGGTCTCAATCGTCGGCGAGGTTCAGACAAATACTCTGGTGTTAGGGTTAGCAGCGGCAAATAATAAGACTACAAAAGTTTCATTATGTTATCTTGGCCAAGACAAAGAATCCTCTCCAAAATTAGATAAGATATTAAAAGAAATTGCTGAGCAGGTTAATGGAGAGTTAATAGGCGATAGGCATGTTACTGGGGCATTAATTGCTAGGGAAAAAGAAATGGACTTTATTAAAATTGCCAGAAAAGTGCTTGAATCCATGGCGATGGAAGAGATAATAAGATGAGAAATTATATCCAAGTATCAATTTTGCAAAATGTAGCTTTACAGTAATTGCTTATAGTATAACACCTCAAATAAAAAAAGTAAGTGGACGTAAAAAAGTTATAGGATAATAATCTTTATAAAGATGTATTGTTATTTGTTATCTAGTATAAGATTAGATGCGGTGTGAATGGAATATAGTAAAAACATCACGCTGAAAATTAATAAAGGTACATATACCATGTTCAATCCACATTTTAAATATACCCAGCGAATCGTCAATAATCTGTTAAAGATTACCAATGCAAGAGATGTCATTCTTAACTCTAAGATCATCCCTAAATGGGAAGTCTCCCTCAGAAGAGATGCCTTGATCAGTTCTGCCCACTCTTCTACTGCTATAGAGGGCAATAAGCTTACTTTGGAAGAAGTCAGCCAATTGGCACAGGGAAGAAAAATCACGGCTGCCAGAAAAGAGAAGCAGGAAGTTCTCAATTACCTTAATGTCCTTACCAATATCCATGATTATCATGACAATGGGAAGATCACTGAAAAACTGCTTCTTAAATTGCATAAGGATGTTACTTATGACACATTAGATAATCCTCAGGATGAAGGCACTTATAGGCAAGTTCAGGTGTATGTAGGAAATAAACTAACAGGTGAAGTCGTGTTCATGCCTCCAAAGATAGAAGAAGTGCAAAAGCTAGTTCAAAATCTCTTGGCACGGATCAATCAAGAGACAGAAATAAGCCCAGTAATGCTCGCAGGATTGACACATTACGAATTTGTCAGGATCCACCCATTTGTGGATGGAAATGGCAGAACAGCGAGAGCTTTAGCTACCCTGATCCTTTACATCAGAGACTTTGATATCAAACGTTTCTTTGCGTTAGATGATTATTATGATAGTGACAGAAAAGCCTATTATGCAGCTTTAAAAACCGTAGATAAGAACACTTTAGAAACCACCCAATGGCTTGAATACTTTACTGATGGTGTGCTAATCTCACTTTCCAGAGTTAAAGATAAGATTATCTCTTTTTCCATGAAAAAGACTGAACCACAAATAGCTTTAACTGAAAGACAGATGAAAATCCTGGAAATGATAGTAACTAACGGTAAAATTACCAGTGGTGAGATTCAAGACCTCTTTAAAATAACACGACAAGCAGTACATAAAGAACTTAAAAAAATGATTGAATTAGGCGTAATTGAGCCTAAAGGGGAGAATAAAGCCATTTATTATACCAACAAAACCGGTTGACGGAATGGTTGACGCAAGAGTTGACGCAAATAATTTGAAGATAGTTAAAGTTATCGGACATTATATCAGACATTTTATAGGACATTCGGCAGATTCTATGGGTTTAGTTGTTCATCACTTGAAAGTGATGAAATAAAGCAAAAGTTTATATAGTAGCTCTGTCTCCATTAGAAACAGGGTAATGAAGAAAAAGTAATCATAACTGCCAATGATAGTGAATTCCAGTTTACTAAACTAGTTGAGATGGTTAATGGAGAAAGTGACCCAAATGCCGGTAAAAAATGATGATTTCAGTATTTTAGACGAAATAAAGGAAGCAAAGCACAATACTAAAAGCTTCTCTAAAGTAATTAGCAAAGGAAGCTTAACTGATTATGAGATGGATCTGCTGATGCTTGATGAAGAATAAATATTTAAATAAACTATAATCGCGATAAAATAATAAGGTTAAACACATGGGATTCAAGAATAGAATTAGAGGAATTGGCAGAGAACCTTTGTTTCCTGAATTAGGTGGCAATGCAGGGACAATTACGATAGGCATACCTCCTGAACCAAGTTATGACGATAAGTATGACGATAAGAATGATCTCCTTGAAGATTATGTAGAAAGCCATTATGATGCTTTAACAGATGAGCAGGAAATTAGTACTTTACATAACCCCTATCCCAAAATTACTTCACCAGAACAGTACCAAACCTCTTTAGAGAAGGCAATTGAAAGTATAGAAGATAATTGGATAAATATGTTTTTTGAGGAAGTCAAAGACAAGCGTGGCAGATCTCAAATTAAAAGTAATGGAACATTTTTGAGCTCTGATGTTTTCTATTTATCTATGTATGGAGCTGCAAGAAAGCTTACTCTTTTAGCATTAAGCCCGCAATTTAAAGAAGATAGCCAATATTTAACCGTATTCAATAAATTCACAGACAAAATAAATGAAACGTTAGATGCAATTGTCAAAATACTTCCACAACAGTATAAAGACTTATGGCGTGCAGAAGCATATTTGCTTAATGCATACAAGGTTTTAAGTGAACAATTGCCGGCAGAAAAAAGCAGTGATAAATATGAAACAGAATTCCTTGAGGCATTAGCGAACAGCAGACAATATGTTGAAGCATATAAAGAATTTTTAGCAATGCCTGTCAAGATTAAGCAAAGAGTTCTAAGTGCATATCATGAAAAGGAACAAGGTGCAGGTTTTGCCATAGCTAAGTATTTATTGGAATTAGCTCAAACAGGATATAATGATCAGAGAGCTACTTATAAACACCTAAAACCTAATATTATACAAGTGCTTTCAAATTTGAGAGAGGATATGGCAAAATTAGGTGCTGATGCAGTTGAAGAATTTGATGCACAAATAAAGAGATATAATGTTGGATTTAAAAAAGCATCTTAAATGCAATTTCATAACAGATTAGATTATAAATATTCAAAATTATTAATGAATGGTTAAATTTTAGTTTCTCTATTAAATTATCAATTAAATTAATAAACAACATTCTATTTTTATTGTTAAAATGGACTACGACCTAGAGCTTCAGAGAGTATTGGAAGAAATCAGGAAGACATCTCCTGCACCAAAAACTGTCTGCATTCAGTTACCTGACGGGCTAAAGCAGAGAGCAAATGAAGTCCAGCAATTTGTTGAGAAGAATACTAATGCTAAAGTTATTATTTATCTTGGCAGCTGCTTTGGCGCGTGTGATTTTCCTGCATGGTTAGATAAACATATAGACATATTAGTTGCATTTGGGCATAGTGAATGGAGATATTAGGCGTATTAGTTATCAGGTAAATTAATTATTTTTAAATGAAATAAGTTAATCAAATGATATTTAGTGATTAGGGTAAAGTTATTAATTATAAAAGAGGTTAAATATGTTAATCCCGATTATTAATTATTTATTCGCCTTGTTAATAGTATTTCTAGGGCTGCCTCTTGGTATTTTGACTGCAAGAATTGCCGAGGAAGAGTTGATACAATTCAAAAGATTCATCGCGTTCTTTACTAAATATTTGGGATACAAATTTCACAAGACAAGGCAGATAGTTGCTGCAGTATTGCTTTTTGTTTCCAGCTATAACTTAACTGCATTCATTTTAACTGCAAGCATAGGGTTTATTTATTTTACAAGAGTTGGCATCCTATTTTATAATGAGAAGTATAAGAATGTTAAAAAAATCAAGGGATTTAATAAACCTAATCTACAAAATAAGAATCATAATAAGCTCTACCTAACCGTATTAAAAGAAAATATCTTGTTTTGGGTAATCAGCTTATTATTATCGTTATTTTCTTTTATCATTTAACTTATTCAAAAATCCTTCTAAAGAATCCGCCTTTCTTCTCAGAAAAAGTCTTGTTAAGCTCTTCCAAAAGCTCTTTTTGTTTTGAGCTTAATTTATCAGGGACTTCCACAGTAACATGGACATTTTCGTTTCCTGTGCCATATCCTTGCAGAGCAGGGATGCCTTTTCCTTTCATCCTGAATATTGTCCCTGGCTGTGTACCTGAAGGAATTTTTAAGGTTGCTTTGCCGTCTAGAGTAGGAACTTCTATCTCTCCGCCAAGCGCAGCAACCGTAAATGGAATAGGCGCATCAACATATAAATCATTTCCTTCTCTCTTAAACAGATCATGATCTTTCACATGAATCACCACATATAAATCTCCTTTACCGCCTCCTCTTAATCCTGCCTCTCCTTCATGAGAAACTCTCAGATTTGTGCCAGTATCAACTCCTGCAGGTATCTTAACTTCTAATTTTCTTGTATTCTCGACTCTTCCTGTGCCACTGCACTCTGAGCATGGATGTTTTATTACTTCACCTTGCCCGCGGCATCTTGAGCATGTAGTAGTTGACTGAAATAATCCAAATGCTGTTCTTCTGGTATGCCTTTCAGCTCCAGAGCCATTGCATACAGAGCATTTCTCTACATCTGAAGAAGATTTTGCGCCAGAACCATCGCATTCTTCACAAGTCTCAAGTTTTGGGATGCTTAATGTTTTTGTTGTGCCATGGGCAGCATCTTCTAACGTTATTTCTAAATCATATCTTAAGTCTGAGCCTCTGCTTGATGATTCTCTGGTTCCTCTTCTGCCTCCTCTGCCACCAAATCCAAAATTTCCGCCGCCGAGTATTTGGTCAAATATGTCATCAAAATCCATACCTGACATAAATTCAGAGAAATCTGAATTGCTGAAGCCTTGGTCTCCAAATGACTCAGCAGTTGTTCCATACTGGTCATATTGTTGGCGTTTCTGATCGTCTCCTAATATAGACGCAGCCTCATTTATCTCCTTGAATTTCTCAGTAGCTTTAGAATCATGCTTATTAAGATCAGGATGGCACTGCTTAGCCATGCGCTTGTAAGCTTTCTTTATCTCTTCCTTTGATGCGTTCTTCTCTACGCCGAGGATCTTGTAATAGTCTTTGGATGGCATTTTAAGCTGATTCTTCGTCTGATTATTAAATGTTTCTTTTAAATATTTTTTAGTTTATCTAGTATGGTATCTTTGATTGATTTAAAATAAAGCTTAATCTGCAATTCTACTTCTTTAAAATCTGAATATGTTGCAGGACTTCCATAATACTGAATACCGTTTCTTTTTGTCCTTACTTTTTCAAAGAAATCCCAGTCTAGCTCTAGTTTAGCATATTTTTTGCAGAGATATGCAAATAAGCACCAGTGGTTTGATGTCTTTTTATTATCAAATAGGATTAATGCCTCTATTAGCTTATGCAAAGCATCATAATACAAGCTATACACAATACTCCACTTATTGCTTTTTTGGTCTAATCCTTTTTTTACAGAATCTGCAGTTTCCAAAGTAGCATCCACAAGTTCTATCATTGTTTTTATTTTAGCAATGTCTATCTCATCTTGGTCTTTTAAATACCCAGAACTATTGCATTGTTCATAAGCTTCATCAAGTGTTATCTGCTTAGGCATCTTTACCACCAAATTTATTAAGATTATTAGTAACAAAATCCAAATTTCCTTTTACAATATAACCGTTCAATATATTTTTTAAAACTCCTTCCCTGAATTTAGACAGCTCTTTTTTATCTTTGCAGGTGAATGTCTGTATCTCTCTTTTCAGCAGCTTTTGATATTTTCCCTGCTCAAACTCATCATCTTTGCCATAAATAAAAATATCTATGTCGCTTTCTGTGTTCCAATCTGCACGTGAAAAGCTTCCGAATAAGATAACAGTCTGCGCCTTATCTAATGCAGTAAGGTGGTTAAGCAATCCTTTCCTGTAAAAAAGATTAAGCGCATAAAGCTTTTTTCTGTTCTTGTAAGACGGCTGTGAAAAGTTGCTTATGTAATAAGGCAGTTTTCCAGTCTCTTCAACTTTCATTATTATGCCTTCATCCATGAATTTTTTCAGCCATTTATTTACTTTGTCTCTTGAAAGCCTGCTCTTCTTTACAATCTCCTCAAAATGCCAGTGCTTAGAGCTTTCATTGAAAAAGAGTTCCAGCACTTGGTCTTCTTTGCTCGGCAGTCCCATTTTAGTACCCTTAAAGGGGATTAGGTATTTAAGTGTTGCGGTACAAAAATATGAAATTAAATAAAAGAAAAAATAGGTTTAAGATATTATTTCTCATCCTTGACCTTATAGTCAGCGTCTACAACGTTCTCTTCATTGTCGCCATTGTCTTCGCTGTCGTCATCATCACTGGCTTTAGATTTCTTTCCTTTGCCTGCTTTTCCGGCTCTTGAAGACCTGCCTGAACCACCATTAGCTCCTGCATTTCCAGCATTGCCTTGTCCTGCCTGCTGTTTTTTAGCCTGCTCAGCAGCTGCTTTCTGGTAAAGCTCTGTTGACATCTTTTGCACAAGCTCATTGACTTCATCAAGCTTTTTCTTGATTGCATCAGTGTCTTTCTTCTCAGGCTTTAACAATTCTTCAAGCTCAATTATCCTGCCTTTGACAGTCTCAAGCTCTTTGTTATCTACTTTGCCTTCAAAGTCCTTGAACATCTTCTTGGTGCTGTAGACCAGATTGTCTGCCTGGTTAATTGTCTCTATCTCTTCTTTGCGTTTTTTGTCTTCGTCTGCATGAGATTCTGCTTCTTTTCTCATTTTTTCAATCTCTTCTTCGCTTAATTTTTGCGTTGCAGTTATCCTGATGCTCTGCTCTTTTCCTGTTCCCATATCTTTGGCAGTCACATGCACTATTCCATTTGCATCAATATCAAATGAAACTTCTATCTGCGGAACGCCGCGAGGCGCAGGTGGTATGCCTACTAGATCAAATCTTCCCAAACTTTTATTGTCAACTGCCATCGGACGCTCGCCTTGTAAAACATTTATTGTAACAGCAGGCTGATTGTCTGCTGCTGTGCTGAATGTCTGGCTCTTCTTGCTTGGGATAGTTGTGTTTCTCTGGATAAGAGATGTCATGACTCCTCCTAATGTCTCTATACCAAGAGTAAGAGGAGTAACATCTAACAATAGGATATCTTTTACTTCTCCTGCAAGAACTCCTGCCTGGATAGCTGCTCCCTGTGCAACACATTCCATAGGATCAACTCCTCTTTCTGCTTTTTTGCCAAGATTATCTTCAACAAATTTGCGCACAATAGGCATTCTTGTAGGGCCGCCTACCAGTATAACTTTGCCTACCTCATTCAAGCTAAGCTTTGCATCCTTAATCGCTTGCTCCATTGGGTGCTTGCATCTTTTTATTATTGGCTCAACAAGCTGCTCTAATTTTGCGCGCGTCAGTTTCATGACAAGATGTTTAGGGCCATCTGATGTCTGTGTGATAAATGGCAGATTTAGGTCTGTCTCAAGAGTATTTGAAAGCTCTATCTTTGCTTTTTCAGCTGCTTCACTCAAACGCTGCATTGCCATGCTGTCTTTTGAGAGATCAATGCCTGTTTCTTTCTTGAATTCCTTGACCAGATGATCGATCAGCGCTTTATCCATGTCTGTGCCGCCTAGCTGAGTGTCTCCTGATGTTGATTTTACCTCGAAGACTCCGTCCCCAAATTCCATTATTGTTACATCTAATGTTCCGCCGCCTAGGTCAAATACAAGAATCTTAAGGTCTTTGTCTGCCTTATCCAATCCATATGCAAGCGATGCAGCTGTTGGCTCGTTGACGATTCTGACTACTTCCAAGCCAGCGATTGTGCCTGCATCTTTAGTTGCCTGCCTTTGATTGTCATCGAAATATGCAGGCACTGTGATGACTGCTTTTGATATCTTTTCTCCCAAAAACTCTTCTGCATCATGCCTTATCTTCTGGAGGATAAAAGCGGATATCTGCTGAGGAGTGTATTCCTTGCTGTTGATTTTGTAGGTGTGGCTGGTGCCCATCTTTCTTTTTGCAGCAAATATTGTACGATCTGGATTTGTTGCAGCCTGCCTTCTTGCAGGTTCTCCTACTAACATCTGCCCGTCTTTTGTGAATGCCACTATGCTGGGGAATGCTTTTCCGTAAACGCTTGTGCCTTCTGCGCTCGGTACAATTACGGGCTTTCCTGCCTGCAATACAGATGCTGCAGAGTTGCTTGTTCCCAGATCAATCCCGATTATTTTTTCTTTTGTTGTTGCCATTTTATTCGCCCCCGATTTTGTTTTTGTTAAATTTTATTTTTCTATTGTTTTTTATCTTTGTTTGTTTATATACCCTATCTATTCTTATTTTTTCAAAACTGTATTTCTGATATCTTCAACTCTTTTTTGAGTCAGGATCGGCTTTTTGCTTCCTGTCACATTCTCAAAGCTTATTATCTGCACAGCCTCTAAAAACTTCACAACTTTTCGCCAGTTGAAAGCATCATTCTCCATGACGCTTCCTAGCGCTTCATATAATGAGTAGTCTGTCGTCGTAAGCTTGATCCCGTTGCCGCTTCCAGCCAAAATATTGGCCTCAATCCCGCTTTTGTCTGTTATAAAATACTTCAAAATAGTTTCAGCATTTAGCAATGAACTTTGCTGCCTGTTATCCTGTATTTGCATTTTTTCACCTTTTTATTTAGTAATTTTTTATTTGATTTTTATATGTATTTTTTTAACACATCTAAATGCCTGAATGCAAGCTTTATCTTCAAAACATCTTGCTTGTCAAACCATTGCATTTCTTGGACTTCAATCTCGCATATTTTTTCTGTTCCTGTTGCTGTTCCCTTGAAAATAAGGAATACAGCATGCCAGTTGATTTCAGGCATTGCCTCATCAATATATCCCGCAAATTTACCGTGAAAATCTAATCCAGTTTCTTCTTTTACTTCTCTGGTTATTGCATCTTCTGCACATTCAAAATATTCAATATGCCCGCCCGGCAAGCACCAGTAATCTTTAAATGGCTCAATGTTTCTTTTTGTCAGCAAAATTTTGCCGTCTTTCTCTATTATTGCGCCGACTGTTGCCTTTACTGGCTTGTATTTAGCATGTTGTTTTTGCCATGCAAATTCTTTTTTTTGCTGCGCCATTTTTAGTTATCAACTTATTTTTTTAGTTATCAACTTATTTTTTTAACTCATCTCCCTTGAATTTTTAACTCAATACCTCATAATTCAATATTTTTGCCAGCAATTTCCTGTCCGGGATAA
The DNA here is from genome assembly GCA_016180275.1 of Candidatus Woesearchaeota archaeon. Taxonomy (GTDB): domain Archaea; phylum Nanobdellota; class Nanobdellia; order Woesearchaeales; family UBA10200; genus UBA10200. The sequence continues at coordinate 9,569 of JACPBN010000048.1, read as the reverse complement.
TATTGTTTAATTTGCCGTCGACAAGTGTCTTGCCGCCGGATTTTAGGCAAGCATTATATTGCCGTAATGATTCTGGGTCTTTGGCACTGACAAAAAAATTCAGCATAAACCATTGGCTTAACTGCTCGCTGTAATCTTTGCATCCCATGGAGATTTTGCATTCAACAGGCTTTACTTCATGTATTTTGCAGCCAATTTTATCATCGTAAAATATACATCTCCCAAACGGAAGCTCTTTTCCGTCTGGTGTTTTTTTCCTTAATAATTTTGGCCGGAATGTTTTTGTGTTAAAACGCTCGATTTCTTCCAAATAATTTTTTTTGAGCTCTTCCTCGCTGATGTTTAAGTGCTTTGCAATATTTTTAACATCATTCAAGCCAAGCTTTTCGTTAATAATTAGTGAGCCAGAGCCGAATTTGCAGCCATTGTTGCATGCATCACACATACACGCCGGAGCAAGCTTTAATATCTCCCTGAGTGGCATTGATTTTTTTATCACAATAGCCTGATTATCTTTATCATCTCTTTTTTCTTTGGTATAATTAGTTTTATTTTTTAACGGTGTATTTTTCATTTAGTTGCAACCTTAACTTTAGTGTATCTTAAAACTGTGTCTCCTAACATATAGCCTGTCTGAAGCTCCTCTAACACTGTCTCCTCTTCTTTTTCTGATTTTTCCTGAAGCAAAACTTCGTGCTTGTAAGGATCAAACTTTTTCCCTATTGCCTCAATTTTTTTTAATCCTTGCTGCTCAAGTGCGCTGTAAAACTGGCTGTAAATTAATTCAATGCCTTTGATAAAATTCTCCTGATTATTTGTGTTTTTTAATGCCAACTGAAAGCTGTCAAGTATAGGGAGCAAATTTGCAATAAGATTCCTGCAGGCATTTTTTGTTATGTTTTCATAATCCTTATGGCATCTTTTCTTGTAATTTTCAAAGTCTGCCTGCACACGCTGAAGCAATGCAGTTGTTTCATCCCGGTGTTTTGTGCATTCTTCAAGCTTGGTTTTACATGCTGCATGCTGGTCTAACTGCTGTTTTTGATCTTTAGGTATAGCAGTATCATCTATTTGCATTACTCCTTCTTTTGGCTGAATAATGTTTTCTTCTTTTTTGTGCTGCTTAGTCATATTTATGCCCTCTATCATATTATGCCCTATTATTTCTGTTGAATATTACTTAGTGCCTAACAAAAAACATCAAGTAGTTGCCAATTGACCATGTGATGTATATTTATTTGGCATTTGATGTTATTTATAAATATTTCGTTCGATTGACCCATATTTTGTTGATTTAAACTCAACTAGGACTAAGTAGAGTATAACTAGTATATAAAGGTTTCGCCAAAATCTTCAAAAGGTTTAAATAATAGTGTTGTTTATACCCGATTATGGTCATAATCTCACAAAGAATAACTATTATAAAAATAAGGCGCCCTGCTAAGAATGTTAATGATGAGCTTCAATGGTTTGGCAATTCCATAGGTCTTTTTAATATGCGTGATAAGGACAAGAGCATGTTTAGGATATTTATTGAGCTGTTAAAAAGCACCAGGGCAAAACAATATCTTACCAGTGATGAGATTGCTGATAAACTACAGCTCAGCAGAGGCACAGTCATCCACCATATAAACAAATTAATGGCTGCTGGCCTGGTTGTAAATGAGCGCAACAGATATTTGCTGAGAGTGGATAATCTTGAGGAGCTGGTAGATGAGTTAAGAACAGATATTGCCAGAACAATGGATGACCTTAAGAAAGTTGCTGAGAACATAGATAAGATGCTTGGGTTATAGCCATAGGATATCCCATATTACTGAGAAACCCCCCATATTCTTTTTTTAAGATAAGATTGGATTTCTTTTCTGATACTAGCAGGTACCAAATGCCCCCATCTCTTTCTCTCAAAAATAAGTTTTCTGATTCTTGTGCCGGAAATTCCGCGTAATAATTTTAATTTTATAATCTTATAGCCTTTTTTTGCAAGCAATTTCGCAGTGAAATGACCGGATGATTCTGTGCCACAAAAGACAATAGTATTATTCCTGTTAACACCCTTGACTTTTTTGCTAGTTTTTAGGATTTCAGCAATCCATAAATAATGTTTATCGAAATCATTAACCGTGCAGATGAAATATTTAGTTTTAGGTATGTTTTCTGCAGTCAATGTATGCTGAATTATTTTTTTTCTCTCAGCTGCGCTTAATGGATTTCTTTCTGTACGTTTTTCTTGTGCGCTTCCAAGAACAATTATTAAGAAATCTACTGTTGTTAGGGCTTTTTTCACATCTCTCAAATGCCCAAGATGAAAAGGCTGGAATCTGCCGATGAAAATGCCATAAAAGCATTTTTTTGCATTGTTGCTTTTTTCCCCAATTTTTTTCTTAAATTTCTTTTTCATATTAAAAACCATTACAATTAAATACTATATATATCTTTCGACGATAAAAATGAAAATTGCAGCATTATACTCTGGCGGAAAAGACAGCACAATGGCTCTTGACTGGGCTTTGAAACAAGGTCATGAAGTAGTTTGCTTGATTACTTTAAAGTCTAAAAGAGATGACAGCTATATGTTTCATATCCCTAATATTGATCTTGTCAAAGTCCAGGCAGAAGCGCTTGGAATTCCATTGATTTTCGAGGAAAGCTCTGGAATAAAGGAAAAAGAGCTGGAAGATCTAGAGCGTGCAATTAAAACTGCAATCAGGAAATTCAAAATAGACGGGTTAGTTGCTGGAGCGCTTGCTTCGCAATATCAGCTTGAACGAGTTGAGAAAATTGCTGCTGACTTAAAGTTAAAAGCATTTGCACCTTACTGGCATTATGACATGGAAGAATATATCAAACTGATAATTAAAGAAGGCTTTGATGCAAGAATTACAGGAATTGCTGCAGATGGATTGAATGAGAGATGGTTAGGAAGAAAAATAAACGACAAATTTTTGGAAGATATTAAGAAACTGCATGAGAAGTATAAAGTTCATATTGGTTTAGAGGGCGGCGAAGGGGAAACAATAGTTCTTGATGGACCGATATTTAAAAAAAGAGTAGAGATAGTTTCTGCGCAGAATGTTATGGAGAATGAATGCACTGGGCATTATATCATAAATAAAGTTAGGCTGCTAGACAAAAAATAAACAGGATAAAATTATGAAAATAATATGTTACTTATAACTAACAGATTATTAACTTTATGTTGACTAAGAATAATCTAAAATTAGTACAGTTTACTGTATAAATTCATCAAGTAAACCTTATAAAAATAGAAAAGCTTAAATAGGTAAGCGTCTTCTTTGCTTGAATGCAGAACATAAGGGAGACTAACAAGACAGAATTGCTGGCATTTATCAAGCAGCTGGATGCATATTTGGATGAAGAGATTATACTAGTTGCTATAGGAGGCACTGCCCTCACACTTTTAAACGTAAAATCCTCAACTAGAGATATTGATGTAATTGTGCCGACAAAACATTCGCTTACAGTATTAGGGGCTTTATTTATCAAGCTGAATTTTAGAGAATTGGCTATTAACAGATGGCTCACAAATGAAGGCATCATAATAGATTTATATCCTGAAGATTATGTGATCAATGTTAAGCTATTGGATAGCTCAATTGAAAAGTCTGAGTTAATCAGAAGATTTGATAACATAGCCCTAAAAGCATTAAACTTGTATGACATATGCATAACTAAGATAGATAGGGGAGATAAAAGGGATTATGATGACATCAAACTTGTACTTGAGAAATCAAAAATAAACCTCAAGATGCTCATCAGGAGATACCTGCTTACCATGGAGAATTCAGACTCAGAAAATCCTAAATATAAGCTCCTTGAATTCATAGGATTTTTAGGCAAATTAGGCTATAAAATTGATACAGAAGATAATGAGATGATAAGAAAATGGCAGAGCAGATAGAGAATATATTAGAGAAACTTGGATATGCATACTTCAAGATAGATGCTGAGATACACACAGAGGAAATCATAGTCAAGATAATAGCAGAAGGTGAAGCAAGGTTCGTTAAAGCAATACCTTTTATAATTTATGTTTCTCAAAAAAAAAACAATATTTTATTTGATGCTGCCAAATTGCTTAAGTTTGCAAAGGAAAAAGATGTTTTATTGGAAGCTAAAGCAATGCTTTATGCAGCTATTAAAATACTAAGGATAACTGATAAATCAAGTGATGCCATAGTTAAATTAGCCAAATTTGAAGAATGGTATAGCAAGCAAGAGAATGACTTATTTGATAATGCATTTTATTCAGAAAAGCATAAGCAATTTAACAGAAAGGCAAGAGTTTCAGGTGCAAAGATAAATGAGTTCAAGAAAAAGATCAGAAGAGTGTATTTCAATTTTGACGAGCTTTTATATGAGTTTATCTCCCAGAAAACATTATTTGAGGCAAAAGAACAGGTAACTCTGGCTGAAAAATTAAACCTCTCTAAAGAAAGAGATCTGCAGTATGCATTAAACACATTATTTAAGCCAAAACAGCTGGAGATAATAAATAAAGTTGCAGACAATAAAGCCCTTTCTAAGGTGGAATATGATTATTATTTCAAAACTATCAAAAAGCGCTTAAGGGCAGTGAAATTGCTGGCTGAATTTGCTGATACTATTATACAGAAGAAAGTTTCGCAGGAATGATTATAATAAGTTAAAAAAGAATGGATATCTTGTAAGTTAAAAATTTGTATTTGTTTAGTTATAACAACATCAAAACGGCGGCGACTGCCATTTTATGACGAACACAATTCCGTATCACGTAGCCAAGTTTTTTCGGGCGAAACTATCTAACAACAACATCAGCTTACACAACACACAAAACTTTCCTATTATCACAGTTATTAAATAGGAGTAGAGGAGAAAAAACTCTTCGCTGATACATGAGAATGTTCGTCGGCAGTCGCCGCCGCTTTATAAGAGATTATTACACTAGCTAAACAAATACAAAAATTCTTCTTACCAGTCGCTCAATGCATCGCCAACGCCAGAGACTGCCTTATCAGCATCGTCTGTGTTAAGCTCTTGGTCTGTTGCAGAAGCATCTGTTACTGCTCCTGAGATTTGTGAAACAGAATCTGCTTGTGCAGCTGGCTGAGTTACTTCTGGCAGTGCAGTAGGTGCATCTGTTTTTGGAAGTTCTGGGGTTTTGCCGCATGCTGCAATCAATAATGACACAGATATCAATGCAACTAGAAATATTCTTTTTAGCAGTGTATTTTTTAACATGGTATCAGCCTCTCTTTGTCTTAATAGTAATTGATTTGTATTTCGTAATTTATGTAATCATAAAGTCCTATATAAATCTTTGGTAAATATAATCTTAAAACTGTAATTATCTGACTAATACTGAAAAAAAGAAAATAAAAAAAAACAAAAATTAAGTGCTTGCTGCAGCTGTTGTGCTTGCATCTGTAGCAGTTGAAGCATCAGTCGTTGCACTAGTTTGTGTAGTAGCGCTTGCTGAAGTTTCTGTACTTGCAGTAGGTTCTGTATTTGCAGTAGGTTCTGTTGTAGCTGCAATTTCTGTGTTTGTTTCAGCTGTTTCTACTTCTTCAACTGATTCTTCTGCTTCTACAGCTCCCTGTTCTTCAGCTACCAATTGCTGCTCTGTGACTTCAACAGCAGCAACATCTCCTGTGTCTGTGCTTGGGTCTTCTGCATCAACAACAACTTCAACTTCAGCAGCAGATTCTTCTTCAACTTCTCCTCCTGCATCTTTGATCGCTTTAACAATCTCTTTCAACAGTTTGTGCACTTCCTGCAATGCTTCTTGCGCAAGCTTTACATGTTTTCTTGCTTCCTGAACAATTGCTTTGTCTGCAGCATCATCTCCACTTTCTTTGGCTTTTGCAAACATCTCTTCGCCTAACTTGTAATGATCTCTGGCATCTTTTATTTTTGCGCTGAACTCAGAAATTTTTGCATCTAAACCCTCAACTTTTACACCTTTGGATCCTAAAGCTGCTAATGCTTTTTGCAGTCTTGCTTCCAAATGAGAGCTTCTTTGTATAATCTCGCCGCCTTTAGCATGGAGTAATCTTGCTGCATGTAATTCAACACGATGCTTGTAAGCTTTCCAGACGGATTCAACTTCTTTGGCTGCAGCTTTTACTTCTTCTTTAGTTGTTGCAGCTTTAGCTTTTTCTGCAGCAGCAGTTAATTTTGCAATGCCTGCATCTAATTCAGCTAATATTGCATCTGCCTGCTCTTTAGTCAATTCAGTTGCGCCGGAAACTCTTTCTTTCAATTTTGTAAGCTGCTGTATTCCGACTTCTGCGCTGTTCTGGACAAATGCCTTTGCTGCTTCAAGGGCTTTTGCATTTGCTTCTTTGCATTCAGTAGTGTCTGGTGTATCTTTGCATGCTTTCAATGTCTCTTTTAAAGCATCAAATTCCTTCTTCTTCTCGTCATGCATTTGCTTTGCTTCCTGGAATTTTTCTTTTGCAGCAGTAAATCTTTCTCTGGCTTTTTCAACAGCTTCTTTTGCTACAACTCTCTTTTTGAATAAATTCTCTTTCTTGACTTTCTTTACTTGTATTTTTTCCAATCTTTCCTTTAATTTTCCCTTATCTAAAGCAGAAACTGCGTTTAATTCTGCAGTACCCAATCTTGCCAGCTTTGCAACTTTGCTTTGCTCAAGATCAGCGACTTTTTCCAGATTCTTTGCATCCAATTTTGCAAGCTTTCTGAAATTTTCTGTCTTTAACTTTTCTAATTTCTCCTTGTTCTCTGTCTTTAGTGTTGCGAGCTTTTCTTTGTGAATCTCCTGAATCTTTGCAACTGCATCTTTTCTCATTGCCTGAGCTTTTTCCATGCCTTCTTTTCTGGCCTCTTTAGCATTTGCAACGCCTTCTTTTCTCATTGCAACTGCATCTTCTTTGGTAGCAGCTGTTTTTGCAGAATCAAAAGCCTGTTTTCTAACATCTTTTGCCTTGTCAACAGCCTCCTTTCTTACGTCTCTTATGTCTTTTCTTGCGTCTTTGACAACATCTCTGGCTTTTTCTTCACCACTACCTTCTTCAGCTAGGGTTAAAGGAACTATGCTTAAAAGAAATATTGCCAGCACCAAAATTGTTAGTAGTTTTTTCATGGTATCGCCTCCGATTATTTTTTAATTTTAATTGTAAATTTAATTTTAAATTAGTGGGATTAGTAAGAACTATTTTCTTTATAAAGATACTTTTTTGCACAGATGCAGCTAAGCTTTATCAGGTTGTTTAAAACTTCACAAAGCTTTATTTGGGCTTAGTTTCCAAAAAGAAAAACATTTAAAGGAGATTATACCAAATAAGG
>JACPBN010000048.1:0-2187 GCA_016180275.1 Candidatus Woesearchaeota archaeon | reverse complement strand
ACTATTATGTTCTTATTATATTCATCTATGGCATCTGCAGCATTAATCGGCGGCAGGGTTTATGATTATTCATTAAATTCAATCTCTAATGTAAATGTAGAGATTAATACAACACCTAAGCAAAGGGAGGTTGCAGACCAAAGTGTTTATGTATTTAATGTGCCAAAAGGAAGTTATGTAATAATAGCGAAACAATATGAGGATGGCATCTTAAAGGCAAGTACTACTGAGCAGATTACTGTTGACCAGGAAGGGGAATATAAGCTTGATTTGATTTTGTTTCCTGATGTTTCTGAAGACCAGAATCTGATAGATGAGAAGATTGAGCTTAAAACGCCATATGATGATGAGAAAAAAGATAATATTTTATTAGTTGTTGCAATCTTAGCTGTTATTGTAATCACAGCAGTAATATCTCTGTTATTAAATAAAAAAAGAAAAAATTTTGCTAAACCTAAAAAGAAAACTGATGTGAAAAAAGTTGCAGAAGAAGTGATAAAGGAAACTGCAAATGAAAAAGTAATTGATGAATTGCCTGCACAGACAGAAGACGCAGATGCAAAAATGGTCCTTGAATTTATTAAAGCAGGAGGAGGAAGAACAACGCAGAAAGACATTAGAAAGAGTTTCCCAAGCTCTGAGGCAAAGATCAGCTTAATTCTTACAGATTTAGAAGCACAGGGGAAGATAAGGAAGATTAAAAAGGGAAGAGGAAATGTTGTTGTGATGAAATAATACTGCGGGAAATTATTTGTCAGGCCTTACTTTGAAAAATACAAAGTTGAGGGTACAATATAAAAAGTGAGTGATAACATAAAAGCCAAAGCATCAGCCAATTTTTGCGAGCACAAATTAAAATATCCTGCTAAGTAGGGCTGGGCGGCAGCAAGAGAGTAAGCAAACTAACTTGTCACAAAGAAAAACTAAGCCAATAAGCAAACGAGTGAACAAAGAGTATAGGAAGCACAACTTATCCATACAACCTGTAAGTGCTCGCAGGCTGATGCTTTGGCTTTGAACAAAAATCACTCACTTTTGCGACAGTGCCAAGTTGAGAAAGCATTTATATCCATGAAAAATATCTTAGGGCTCAAGCCAATAAAACACTGGCTTGAAGAACGAGTCAAATCATATATTTTTATCTGTTACCTCTCGTAGTTGCTTATTAGTCCATTAGGCACCAAACTCAGAAAGGCAATACTAGATTAATCCCCTTAACCCTCTCTTTCACATACTGATCCTTAACAACATCCTTAAAAAAAGCGCCGGCATCAACATACTGCCTTTTAGCCTTAGCATATAATTTATTATCTTTTACAAATGTCTGCTTATACTTCTTCTTGAATTCAGCTGTGTGCTTCTTAAGCGCAATTGGAGGCCCTGAATGAATAATCGTAGCATCCAATTTTTTGCTGTCAATAAAAAACCAGAATAAAGCGGCTTTTTTCTTGTCCCATGACCAGCAATGATGGTATAATTTAAAATCATTTGCAGCTAGCTTTGTTTTAATGTGGTCAAAGGCCTTCATCAATTTTGCGCCGACCACATCTCTTTTTCCAAAGAGCGGCTCAACGCCTAAAACATACAATTTTTTTGTCGCTGTTTCTTTCAGTTTCAGCAAATCAAAAGTAACTTCTTTTATTTCAAAAAACTCTTCGCTAGGCTTTTCCAGAAATTTCTTTGCTGCTGCAATAAAATTAGCACACTGGTTATAACTTAAGGCTGCAGCTGCATTCCTGTCTTTTTGCACAGGGTCAATTATTATCAAAGGAGAGTGTATTTTTGCTTGGTTAATATTAAACAGCACTTCAGTTTTGTTTTTGTAATATTTTTCCACATCAATTACCACTTTATCTGCATCTGATTTAAGCTCAGTTGGCCATTTGGATGCTGCTTTTAATAACTCAATGAATCCGCCATAATTCACAATTAATATTTCCAGGATATACCCAGAAAAACCCTGTATATAACTTTCTGCACCATAGACAGCTGCAGATTTGCAGAACTGTTTTGCTAATCTAATGTCGTCTCTCAATTTCACATTGGAATTTTTCTTAACCCAGGATGCATGCAATGGGCTTACATCTGTGATATTTTTTGCCTCTTTTGCATGCTTGATATCCAGTATAGGCACAATCTCAAATGTGAATTCTGATTTATCAAACTTTTTAATAACCTGAAAATAAT
>JACPBN010000047.1:19279-22552 GCA_016180275.1 Candidatus Woesearchaeota archaeon | reverse complement strand
TAAATAGGAGTAGAGGAGAAAAAACTCTTCGCTGATACATGAGAGTGTTCGTCGGCAGTCGCCGCCGCTTTATAAGAGATTATTACACTAGCTAAACAAGTACTTATAGTTTAATAATAAATAAACTCAAAATTAAAAAATTTAATCTGGATAGGTTAGTTTTATGAGAAAGAAAAAAACACCTCGCGAGAGCGAAATCAAAACCAGCAAGCTAATGATGCCAAATGACGCTAATTTTGCAGGGCATGTGCATGGAGGAGTAATTCTTGAGCTTATTGACCAAGTTGCATACATCTGCGCAGTTAGGCATAGTGAAAGCTATTGTGTAACAGCAGCAATTGACAGGGTAGATTTTAAGATGCCAATTAATGTCGGGGAACTGGTGCATTTTGATGCGAAAATAATTTATGTCGGCAGAACTTCAATGGACATCAAGATAGAGATCTCTGCAGAGGATTTGAAGACGAGAAAGATAAGGCACACAAATACATGCTATGTTACTAAAGTTGCTGTAGATGAAAACATGAATCCTAAAGAAGTGCCTGAGCTCGTGATTGAGACAGAGGAAGATAAAAAACTTTGGCAGGATGCTGTAAGGAGAAGGGAGTTTCATAAGCAATAAGTTAAGATAAGAATTTATCGAATCAGAATCAGCCCATGCTTCTCAAGCTTTTCAAAATCTTTTAGGTTATAAGTCAATAGCTCTAAATCATTCTCTATACAGATAGCAGCTATGAAGAGGTCACGAATAGCCACTAAATTCCCTTTGCGTTCTAGGTCTCTCTGGATATCTGCAGCAGATCTTGCAATCTTGTCTGTTAAAGGCATAGGTGTTAACCATGAAAATAATTCAAATATGTTTTCAGAGTGTTTTCTTCCAAACCAGACTTCAAATGAATTAATTGCAGTTGTGTAGAAATTAGCATCTAATAGATTAATGGCTTCTCTCGCCTTCTCATCTCTGTTCAAAAAAGCGATAATTACATCAGAATCTAAGCATATCTGTCTGACCATTTTTTCCATCCTATCTTTAATTCTTTAACTTTTTCTTTATCTACTCCGCCTGTTCCAAAAAACTGAAGAATCTTCTCTTTGTTAGAAGATGGAACAATTAATCTCCTAAGTATAACAGAGTAACTATCTTTGCCTTTAAGTTTTGTTAACTTACTATATACATCATCCGAAACGCTTATTAGTTTTGACATATCTTAATGTATATATATACATATATATAAAGATTTCTATTTATTTTTAGATCAGGATACACTAACGCAAAAAGTGTTTTTTTTAAAGTAGGATGGATGGTAGCAGCAAATGCATTGTTTATTCCTCCAGCATTAAACGTTGCAGTAGGCGCTGCAATAACATTTGCATATTCTGTGTTCAATGCGCTTGCTGGCAAAAGGAAAGAGGAGAAGGAAAAACAAAAGAAAGAGAATAAGTTTGGATATGATGCACAAAAGCAATATGAAAATCAACTTGGTGGTTTAGTGCCAAATGCTGCTTAGAACAATAACTTTTAAATATAACTTGTGTTATGAACGGAATAAGGATAACTGAAAATAATTAATGTAACTAGGATATAAAAAGATGGTGTTTGTATGGGCAAAATTATAGGCGTTGTATCAATCAAAGGCGGTGTTGGAAAGACAACTTCCACCTGCAATTTAGCATCTGCATTAGCCAACCAATTCGGCAAGAAAGTTTTAGCTGTCGACGGTAATTTCTCTGCGCCAAATTTAGGATTGTATCTGGGCATCAACTGTCCTACTGCAACATTGCATGATGTTCTGGCAAAAAAATCCTCTATAGCTAATGCAGTGTATGATTCTGGATTCGGATTTAAGATTGTTCCTTCTCAACTAAGAGGCCCTGAGAAAGTTGCATATTATGATTTAAAAATACATTTAGAGAAGCTGCGAAATGATTATGATTACATTTTAATTGACTCTTCTCCAAATTTAAACCATGAAATTCTTGCAACAATGATGGCAAGCGATGAGCTTCTCGTTGTCAGTACTCCTGATCATCCTACATTAGACGGCACAATGAATGCAGTTAAAATTGCAAAAAGAAAAAAGACCCCAATAACAGGAATAATTTTAAACAAAGTTTATAACAAAGGATTTGAAGTAAAGATAGATGAGATAGAAATAGCTGCAGATTGCCCAGTTGTTGCATTATTGCCGCATGATTTAAAGGTAATGGAAGCATTAAGCAAGACAATGCCTGTGCATTTATACGCTCCAAATACAGAAGTAATGGTTGAGTTCAACAAATTGGCAGCATTAATTGCAGGCGAACAATACACTGATCCAAGATTATGGGCAAGATTAACTTCTACAATTGGGTTGAGAGAAGTAAAGCCAGAAGAGAACAGGCAAAAACTGTTGCAGGAATATACTAATGGGAAGAAATGAATAAAAGTTCTAGGGTTATAACCTAATTTTTTATCAGTAGGTGCATAGCAGCTGCCGCCAATTTAGTTGGCACAGCTCCAGTAACAAAGAGAATGTTGCGACGGGCAATACGATAAAGCTACGAATCAACTAACACAATACGCAATGCTTTTCTATTCTCACATTTAGTAAACACAATGTAGAGGAGGAGCAACTCTTCATCTGATTAATGTAAGTGCCAACTGCGGCAGCTGCTTAGTAAATTTTTACTATGCACATACTTTTATCAGAAACTTATAAAAATAAGCGGTAGTTTACTTGTTCTATGGCGCTCTTTTGTCCGAAAGACGGCTCAATACTAACAAAAAAAAGCAGTCAGGAATATGAGTATGTTGGATGCAGCTGCGGCTATGTAGACAGGATAATAAAAAAATTTGCTGAGCAAAGAACAACAGAGCTTGACAGCGAGCAGCTAAAGGAGTTAATGCAGAAACTATGGGATGCTGTAAATTTTAATGAGAGCTTTATTACGGCGCTTGAATTTAGAGGGTCTGTTACTAAGACAGGAAAGAATAGTTATGGGGTTTATTGTTCAGATAATCTGTATTTTGTATTTCCAAAGCCGAAATTACAAAGATCTGTTTTTAACATCCTAAAAAAAGAAGAAGTTGAGGTAATTGCCGGGCATTTAGAAAGAAATAATGATAGATTCATTAATGAATTTGCTGCACTTGAATTAAAAAATTCTATTGGTATAAATAACTATAAAGCAAAAGATAATGAAAAAAATGAGAAGTTAAAGATTATTGAGATAATAACAGCAATTGACAAAAACGAAGGAACTCCTGACAGGGACAATGCATACTTCAGAGTT
>JACPBN010000047.1:0-19264 GCA_016180275.1 Candidatus Woesearchaeota archaeon | reverse complement strand
CAGAGTTTTGCAGTGCTGCTATGTGCTTGTTGCATTAAAAAAACTGGTATTGATAGATAAAGGCAACAAGGTGTTTTTTAGACTTAACAATACCCTAACAAATAGTAGTGATGGTGTAAGTAATCCTGTTAACGCCAATGACTTAAGCTATTCTAACCTGTCACTTATTGGCAAATTCGGAGATGAAACTCCTGCATTAATCTTCAAAAAAGAATTTGCTTATTTTTATTTCACAGTTAATAATTTCCGCGGCAATCTGCAGATAATCAGCAAAGAAGAGCTGGAGCTGATAGAGAAAACAATTGAGGAATTCCCAAGAAACACATTTATCGTTGAGAAGATATCTGAAAGAATTGACCTGAAGAATAATGCACTTGCATTTTACAAAAATTATGAAGAGCCGCAGTATATTACGCAAAGAATAAGGTACAGCATCTATATATTGTGCATGCTAGGCAAGTTAACACGAGAGAAAGAAGGCAGGCAGTTTGTGTTTCATAAAGTGAAGTGAGTAGATTATACATTCCTTAAGAACTCTTCTCTGCTAATTTGTAAATCATGTTTAACTATTTTGTTTAACAATCCACGATCAATATCCTCACCTGGATGATTAGGAATGACAGTAGTTCTTCCATCAGGATGTTCAAAAAACATATGACTCCCTTCTTGGCGTTTAAATTCAAATCCAAGTCTTTGAAGAACTTTAGCTAGTTCCTTTGCATTAAGCAAGGGCAACTTTGTCATGTTATACCTCTATTTGTTGCAAACTCAAGAATTTAGGCTTAATCTCTATTGGCTTTTTTGCTTTTAGATACACAGAAATAGCTTCTCTGGTTCTTTTAAGCAATTCATCATAAGTTTTCGCTTGTGTGTGGCAACCAGGTAATTCAACTACATCTGATATTAAATAACCATCTTCACCTTGTTCTACGATCACATTAAATTTTTCTGCCATAGGATAATAATAGTTGATTTAGTTTATATAATTTTCGGCAACTTGGGCATTAAATTTAAATAAAACATTCCCTAGTAATAATTAATTATGAAATCAGCACTTTACTTAACTGACAGCTACATGCAGGAATTTGACGCAGAAGTAGTTTCTGTAGCAGATGCGCCAAGCGGAAAAGATGAAAATACTCCTAAGAATGGAAATACATTTATTGTATTAAATCAGACAGCATTCTATCCTAATTCTGGAGGCCAATTAAATGACATTGGCACATTAACAAGAGCAAGCGACGATAAGGTATTTGAAGTTGTATTCGTTGCAAAAGCCGCTGGAAATATTAGCCATGAAGTAAAACCTGCTAATGATGGAAGCATCCTAAATTTGGGCGATAAAGTGCATGGAAAGATAGGCTGGCAGAGAAGAAATGCTTTGCAGCGCTACCATACAGCTTCCCATGTCTTATCTACTGTCATAAATAATGAAACAGGCGCATTGATAACTGGCAACCAATTAGAAACTGAAAAAGCAAAGATAGATTTTTCGTTGAAGGATTTTGATAGGGAGAAGATGGCAGAATATGTCAGGAAAGCAAATGAAGTCATAGATAAGAATCTGCTAGTCAAAACTTACTTTCTGCCGAGAGAAGAGGCAATGAAGATACCAGGCATCGTAAAATTGGCTGCTGCACTTCCTCCACAAGTAGATGAACTGAGAATAGTGCAGATTGGCGAAGAAGGTTCTGGAAAAGATGGAAATACACCATTTGATGTACAGGCAGATGGTGGCACACACGTTAGGAGCTTGAGTGAGATTGGGCATCTGGAGTTAATCAAATTGGAGAATAAAGGAGCTGAGAGGAGAAGGATTTACTTCAAACTGGTGTAGTAAACAGAAATTGCTTATTTAAATAATTTCTCCTAAAAATTTATAAACTTTATACTAGTATTCTCTATAAATATGGTACTCGATAAATTAGGCAGCTCATTGAAAGACACGTTAAGCAAAATAGCAAAATCAATCTTTGTAGATGACAAGCTGATAAATGAATTAGTTAAGGAGATACAAAGAGCTTTGTTACAGAGTGATGTTAATGTCAAGCTGGTTTTTGAGCTGACGAATATGATCAAAGAGAGGATCACTAAAGAGCAGACTCCTGCAGTATTGACAAAAAAAGAGCACCTAATTAACATTGTTTATGAAGAGCTTACAAACTTTTTGGGCAAAGATGTTTCTGAAATAAAAGTAATAAAGCAAGGCAAAGACGGAAAAGAGCCATTCAAAATCATGTTAGTTGGGCTCTTTGGTTCAGGCAAAACAACAACAACAGGCAAGATCGCAAAATATTTCACAAAGCGGGGATATAAAGTTGCATTAATTGGATTAGATGTTCATAGGCCAGCTGCAATAGACCAGATAATGCAGGTTGGAAAAGCGATCAATGTTCCTGTATATAGCGATAAAGAAATAGCATTAGGTGCGCAAAAGACAGGCGATATTAATACTGCTGCATTAAGAATCTATGAAAAATTTGAAAAGCAGCATGAATATGAAAAATACGACATACTTATTGTAGATACTGCAGGCAGAGATGCGCTTTCTGAAGATCTGGTTGAAGAATTAAAATTACTTAATGGCAAAATAAAGCCAAGTGAGAATCTGCTTGTCTTGAGCGCAGATATTGGGCAAGCAGCACAAAAGCAGGCTCAGAGTTTCCATGATGCATGCGGTGTTACTGGCGTCATTATAACGAAACTGGATGGCACAGCTAAGGGGGGTGGAGCATTATCTGCGTGTAATGTTACGACTGCAAATGTCAAATTTATTGGAGTTGGAGAAAAGGTGGATGACCTAGAGTATTTCTCTCCAAAAAGATTTGTCGGCAGATTATTGGGCATGGGAGACATTGAATCTTTGCTGGAGAAAGCAAAGGAAGCAATGGAAGATATTTCTGAAGAGAAAGCAAAGGATATTGGTGAGAAATTCATGTCTGGCAAATTCAATCTTGTTGACCTTTATCAGCAGATGGAAGCCATGAGCAAGATGGGGCCGTTAGGGAAAGTCATGGAGCTTATTCCAGGTATGGGACAGCTAAAACTGCCTAAAGATATGATCTCTGTGCAGGAAGGGAAATTAAAAAAATGGAAATTTATAATGAACAGCTGCACTAAAAAAGAACTTGAAGATCCTGAGCTGATTTCTGGCAGCAGAATTGAAAGGATTGCTAAAGGAAGTGGCTGCAGCATAAATGAAATCCGCGAGCTGTTGAAGCAATATAAACAAAGCAAGAAAATGGTCAAGATGATGGGCGGCGGCTCTCCTAGAGACATGGAAAGGATGATGAAGAAGCTTCAAGGCGGCGGGATGCCGCAGATGAAGTTCAGGTAGGATTCTTATAAAAATTCGCCAAAATCATAGAAAGGTTTAAATATAATTAAATTATACCTCTAGATTGTGACCAAAAATGCAGGTATTTGAGGCAAAGCCAAAGGAATGGGGAAATTCACTAGGCATAACTATACCTTCTGATATAGTCAAGAATGAGCATCTTTCTACAAAAATGAATATGAAAGTCATCATAATAGGTGAAGAGATGCAGCAGCTAAAGAAAGCATTTGGAACATTAAAGCTGAAAAAGCCGACGCAGCAGGTTATGGATGAGATAGATGAAGGATATGACTGAGACAGAATTCCCTGAAGTTAAGATATTTCTTGCTGACACATACGCCCTTATTGAATTAGTCGGAGGAAATCCGGATTACAAAAAATATCTGGGGCATATTCTTCTTACAACTAAATTCAACATTGCAGAATTATATTATTCATTGCTAAAAGACTATGGCAAAGAAACAGCCGATAAATATCTTGTATTATATTCCAAATTTGTAGTTCCAATTTCATTCAGCTGCATTAGGGCAGCTATGGAATTTAAGCTGGCAAATAAGAAAGAAAAGCTCAGCTATGTTGATTGTGTCGGATACAAGCTTGCAGAAGAATTAGGGATAAGATTCCTGACAGGTGATGAAAAGTTCGAGAAAAAAGAAAACGTGGAGTTTGTAAAATGATGAAGAATTTGTAAAATGATGAAAAAGCTTCAGCATGGTTGGATGCCGCAGATGAAGTTCAGGTAGAGTTATGTTATAAAATTAATCATCTAGCTGTTTTCTCAAATAAAATTTTAAATCAAAGACATATTCTGCAGGGTATTATGGTTGAGGATTGCACAATATCCGATCTTGAGAGAGAAATAATTAGAGCATGCCTTAGCGTAAAGGATTTTACACTTGCTCAGAGGGAAGGCATTAAAAATTTAGGAAAAACCGTTTCTGAAAGCTATCCTGATTTTAAAGGAGAAATTAATCCTGCATCTGTTGTTACTCTTGTTGATATGCACAACCAGGAAGAGATACTTCTGCACATGGCAAAATATTTTCCTGAGCTATACATCACTGTTGAAGAGAATATTGGGCCAGAGAAGCAGACAGTTGTACAAAAGCAATTATATGATAACAAAGACAATGCAAGATTTCTTTTTGCGCTTGATGCTTTAGACGGCACTTCTTATTATAAAGACGGCACAAGTGATGATTATGCGGTTTGTGCAGCAATATTGGAAAGAACAGGCCAAGATGCCTGCAGATTCAGGCTGGCAATATTTTATTATCCGGAAACTGGAATGTTCTTAATTGCACGCGGCAAGAATAATGTTGTAGAGATGGACGAGAATGGGAGAGAACAACATATTCATGTAGATTACAAAGAAATTGGCATTGAAACAGGCGGTGCGCATACTTTCGGAACATTTCAGTCGCACGAGCTGCATGGAGACAATGCGCTTGGCTTTAGAGTAAGCAATCTTTTCAAGAATGACGGCAAAGCAATGGCACACGACATCCAAGGCTTGTTAATGCTAGAAAGGGCAGGGTATGTGATGAAAAGCCCTAAAGTTATTGATATTGGTATGGGAGCATATATTTTAGATTCTGCAGGATTTCATGTAAGATATGAAGATGGCACAGGATTAGAAGAGGTTATGTGGGGTGACAGAGTCAAAGATGATGGCACAAGAGAATTGGCAAGACTGCCGCAAAAGATACTTATTGCAGCTCTTAACAGCAGATTGTATAGGGACTTAGTTGAGCAGATTGATAAAAATAGGTTAAAATAAATATAAATTATAAATAAGCATAGGTAAAATAAAATCGTAAAAAATGTATTTGTTTAGCGATAACAACCTCAAAAGCAGTGGCGATTGCCAATTTTTGACGAACATAAATCCGCATAACGTAGCCAAGTTTTTCTGGGCAATGCCGTTATAGTAAACATTTTTTAAAACAACACGCAATGCTTTCCTATCCTCACAGCTACTTTCCAATTGTAGAGGAAGAAAAACTCTTTGGCAATCTAAGCTAATGTTCGTCGGCAGTCGCCACTGCTTTATAGGATTTGAGCACACAAGCTAAACAAATACTAAAAAATAAGAAATATAAAAACCTTAATACTCCTGAACCTGCTGCTCTTGCTTTGCTGCAGCGTCTTCCTTGACATCAGTTGTCTCTTTGTTTCTGTAGATCGAAGCAAAGCTTGGTGTTACAACAATCCAGTCATCCCCAAATCCTGCAATATCTCCTTCAATAGCATCAGTTGTCTTCTTTAATTTGTTGACTGCTCTTTTTAGCTCAACCAGATCTTTGTCTTTTAATGGCCGAATATTGACAAGAGCAATGGTATATCCTTCTCTCAAAGAATCTAAAATGCCTTTGATATCTTCAAAATCTTCCAGTACAAATGGCCTAACTAATATTTTTGAACTGCCTTCAACCTGTGTTTCTGGGCCAAGCTCTACATATTCACTGCCTGCTTCTTGAGAAGATTCTTCTTCTCCACCGATAACTTTTCCGAATTTTGTTTTTAACTGTGATAGAAATCCTGCCATTTTTAAACGCCTCCTTTCAATACTGCATTATCCTCTTTATTTTTTTCACTCTGTAATTTTTCAATATTATTTATTATTTCATTTAATTAGTCATGCAGATATTTAAATGTTTTGTTTTTAGAGTAGTAATAACGGCTTACTACGAAAGCTTTTTATATATGGGGGGTTTTTAATAAATTTGAGTAAGATTATAAGGGTATAGTAGATAAATGCAGCTTATAATAGGGTTATATCATTTGTAGAGGGATTAATATGGTTAAAAAGATTGGCGGATTCAGGACAAGAACAAGAGACAAGCTGAAGAAGCATTTCAGGCAGAAAGGTAAAATAAGCTTAAGAAGATATTTTCAAAGCTTTAAGGAAGGAGATAAAGTATTCTTAAGCGCAGAGCCAGCTATACAGAATGGCATGTATCTGCCTAGATTCCACAGCAAAGTTGGCATAGTCCGTCAAAAACAGGGAAACTGCTATAAAGTTGAGATGAATGATCTCACTAAGGCAAAGATTTTAATTGTACATCCAGTGCATTTGAAGCTTGTTGGGCAAGAAGGTGACTAGAATGGCAAAACCACATTTAATAAGCGAGCATCCGATTTCAATGGCAGAGCTGAAGTTAGAGCTAGAAAATGTAAAGAAGCGGGATAGTGAGCTAAATTTCAGGGCAAATAAGACAGAAGAATATATCACTCAAGTTCTTGAATTTGATTATACAAAAGCAGAGGAGATAAAAAAGAAGATAGGCAAGCTTGATGTCCCTAGGCTTAAGGAAGAGCATATCTGCAAGATTTTAGATTTATGCCCAAAGACACCTGAAGAGTTAAAAATAATTCTACAAGGATATACGCTAAGCGTAACCAAAGAAAATCTGAAAAAAATTGTAGATGTGCTGGCTGAGTATAGCACACCTAAATAACCAATATTATCCTCTATCTTAGGATAAGATGTAATCAAGAGTTATTCACAAGAAGATTAAAATACTAAAAATTTATATAATAATAAAGTAATACATAAAAAATTATTTGATTAAAATGGAAGAACTACAGAAATCACAAACACAGAAGGAAGAAAATGTAATCGTACTAGATTATTTGCCAAATGGATACCCTAATGACACAAGGCCTATGCATAGAAAAAGCCCAATAGTGCAGGTAATTGGCAAAAATCATTTTGTATTGTTAGAACTGGTTCCTAAGAAAGAAGTTTTCCTGCAGCCATATGAAGAAGTTTATATTGGCGAGGGAAAAAGAGACAAGATACACCACATAATAGGAAAGTTGCCAATTGACAGGCTAACATCAACTGCCAGCTCAGAGCTTGAATTTGTGATAAAAGATATTATTGAAAAAAATCCTGGCTCATTTGTAAATTTTTTTAATAAGGCGCAGCCATTGACAACAAGAATGCACCAGCTAGAACTATTGCCCGGATTGGGAAAAAAGCATATGTGGGAAATAATTGAAGCAAGAAAAGATAAGCCTTTTGAGAGCTTTGCTGACATTAAAAACAGAGTAAAGCTGATGCCAGACCCTGAAAAGATTATAATTAAACGAATAATACAAGAAATAACCGGCGAAGAAAAGCATTATGTTTTTGTAGAGCATAATGCGCATTTTCATTAGATGATAGCAAGATTTAAACAAATCTTAAACTAAGAATTTAAGAAAACCTCCTATTTTCTCTATCTTCTCTAAATGGATTATCCCATTTTTCTGCAAGATTGGCGTATTCTGCTGCCTTATCAGGTAATCCTGCTTGTGTTGCATACGTTGCTGCATCTTTAAAATGATACCATGATGCAGATTCTTCCATAGCAAGCGTAAATAAGCGTTTTGCTTCAGTTTCTGAACCAGCTTTTAACATAGCTTCTGCAGCAGAAGCATAATGCTTTTCTGTTTCCAGATGTACGGCTTCTTTATGCCACAATCCTGTGGAATATTCTTTCCAGCCAACTTTCGCAGCAAGGTCTGCTGCATGACCTAATGATTCAAGAGACATCAGACCTTCAATTACAGATTTAACATATGCAGGCGGCAAATACATATTTTTACCTGCTGATTCTGAAACCACCTCATCCAAATTAATTCTAAAGCCTTCTAAAACCTTTTCACGAATCAGGTTTTCAAAATTTTTTGGCTCTTCACCTGGCCACGCAAACCTGACATATACCCCAAAAGCTCGACGTTCCCTATCTAATGATGGCCTTGCTGGCTGACCTAATCTAACATTTGAAACATAACCGATAGGGCATTCCCCCTGTACATAATCTGCCTGCAAAACTTTATCTTGGCCATCTTCTGTATGTTCTGTAGTAATATGCATAGAACCATAGGTTCGGGTTAGCCTGTCTACTATTTTAGAGAGTGACCCATCAAGATCAGCATCTTCACTGCCTACTAAAACATTTTCTACAAACACGAAACCCTGATGAAGCATAAATAGGTCTAGTGGTGATAAGGGTAATGAATAAGGGCTGTCACTTTTATAACGCTCAGATATTTGTAGCTGTATATGCTCCCTGATAGCAGCATCATACAATCTTTCATCAATTATAGGGATATTTTCTTTGATTGCCATATAAAATGAGAAATTGACATTTCTTTTTAAATATTTCGGTATTTTATCCTTATGAAGTGATAACTAATACACAGAACATTTATATACCACTACGTATTTACTACGTAGTAAGATGGCAACACAGCAGCTTGTTTTCAAATCAAATGTAAGCAGAGGCTCAGCATTTAACCAGATATATATCCCAAAAAGCCTGAAAGATGCAATAATGCCCGGAGATGAAGTAGAGGTAAGGCTGTTAAACAAGGCAGTAAAATTATGTTATTCAAAGAACCTGAAAAGATTAAATAGTTACAAGGAAAATCTGATAGAATCTGTTTTCAAAGAAATATCTTCTGCCAAGATTTCTGATAAAGTTAACGCCATTTTTGTTGTTGGCTCATTTTTAGCTGAAGCTGTTAATTATAATGATATAGATCTCGTACTTTTAGCTAAGGAAACTAAAGAAGAAATTAAAGAAAACGAATTGGCCAGATTAACCCTGTCTCTTGGAACTAAATTAAGCCAAAAATTTCACATAACAACAATCAAGGAAGATAAATTGCAGTCATTGATAGAATATTGCCCGATAACAAAGTCAATGTTTAATGCTTATGTTGCAAATAAGGAGATTAAGCTAAATCTAGCTGAGACTAAAATAAACCCCCAGCATATAGAATTCTTATTGATGATGCCAGAAGACTTGCTTACCACAACCCTTTCCAGCAGAATATTTCTGGATAATTTGCGAGTGTTGGTGACAATAGATTTATTTTTAGAGAACAAAGAACTCAGTTATTATAATATGATGGAAACTCAGCAGACAATTTTGGGCGATGAATTATATGCTCGTATGAAATCTAATGACCTTCTGTTTGAAGATGAAATAGAGAATATCCGTAAAATATTTAGAGAAAAAATTAAAAATATAAGGAAGAAGCTGAAATGAGCAAATCAAGGGATATCCAAGAACTTACAGGCCTGCTTTCGCAATCATTAAGGCACAAGATAGGAAGCATTGTAAACAAACAAGAATTGTATGCTACTCAATATGCCAAAAATGCGGCAACTATTTTAAAGAGGGCAGCAGTTGTCAGTAAAAGGCATACGTGGAACAGGGACGAGAAAGCAGAGATAAGAACAATGCTCTACAATAAGCTATATAATGAGCTAAAGCAGAAAACATTTCTGCATGAAAGAAAATTTGAGATGATTGATGATGAGATTGATAAGGCATTAAAAGAGATATTATAATAGATAAGTAAAAGATAGAAAGATAATAAGAGGGATGACCATGGTCGAATCACAAAGCAATACAATCACCAAGCAAAAGCTGGAAAAATACTTTGACGTGACAGGCAGAGCGCTCAAGAAAGTCAAGATTATAAAAAAAACTCCTTCTACTTTAGACTGGCAGAAAGCAGCAGCAGATTTCTTAGACATGGCAACACGCTATTATGAAGATGCCAAGCATTTTGCAAAGAAAGGAGACGCAGTAACAGCATTTGCTGCACTGAATTACGCGCACGGCTGGCTGGATGCAGGCGCTAGGATAGGATTGTTTGATGTCGGGCATGATAGTGAGTTGTTTACTGTTGATTAGAAAAAACATATATCTCTCATTATTAAACACTAAAATATCATTTTCACAGCAATGTTTAAATACAAATGCCACTATACTGCTCTATAAGGGGGTAATAAATTGGCAGACATCAACCATTCTCGCGCACAGAAGTTCATCTTATTTACACTTGGAAGGATATATACTGAATTCTCTAAACAGTTTAATGACAAGCCGCTTGAGGCATTTATCTCTAAAGCATCTTTCATTGAATTAGCAACTAAGGCACATATTACCACAAGAACAGAAAGGACGCTATATAGGCAACTTGAGATCCTTGAAAAAAAGAAGATTGTCTCTTATGAAAACAAGAACCTTGCATTAACTACAAAAGGCAAAAAGATGTTTGAGAAGATTGAGCACGATCTTTCTCCATATCTAAATGTAGCAGAGATAATAAAGACAAATGATATGCGCAAATTCACTAAGAAAGTGCAGACAGTGCTGAGCGTAAGGTAAAGGCTTAGTTATTTCTTTGAGATGATTATGATTATTGTTAACTGATTATGTGTATTATTTTACATTACCACTTCTCCTTTCTAATCCCTAAATAAAAAGAGATATGATTGACAATAACCGTCAAAACAAAACTCATAACAACAGAAGCAATAACAATCTCCAAGCTAACAACATAATAAAATGCTAGAAATAAATAAGCTCCAGCTACATAATCTATCTGATCAAAAATGTATAATGGCTTGCCATCATTGATATGCAGTCTTCTCTTGAAAAAGCTCTTGGCTAGATCACCCAAAATAGCGCCGAAGCCCAGGAGGAAGCCGATTAATAGCCAGTTATCGTAAGGGAATAATTTTAATGTAGATACAAATGAATTATCCTGGGCTAAATATTGAAAATATGCAATTACTATGCCAGCAACTGTTGCAAAAAACAATCCTCGCCAGGTCTTATGGTCGCCTAAGATTCTGTCTCTGGTGCTCTTATTCTTGGATTTATTGATCCTTAGGGTATAGCCAAAATCAACAGAAATATTGAGAAAATTAACTTTCCTAAAAATAACCGGAGCCATGTTTGCAAAGTATGCTGGCAAAAGCAGGTAGAATGATTGCAGCAGCAATAAGGCAATTTGGTTCATTTTGAAGAGTGTAAGCATTAGAAGTTATTAAACTTAATGGAACTTTAGAAAATCATATACCTCATTTGCCAATTTTTTATATCTTGATTTAGGGCCTGCAATTTTCTTATCAAACATCTTGATAAAAACAGTATGTAATTCTGCTAAGAATTCATCTTTGTTTTTTGAATTTTTAAATTTAATAATTAATCTATTAATTTCAGGATCATATTCATCAATATTGGTTTCATCATCCTGGTATATGCCAATAGGATTATATCTGTTGAAAATTTGCCTAAGATTAGTCTTGACTTTTGAGTTCATATGATTAGAATATTAAACTAAGTATAAAAAGATTGTTCTAGAAGCATAAAATAAAATGCACTTACCGCAATCTTTATATTAAAAGCTAGTTTCTCGACTATAAAATGCGCTTCACGATACTAGACTGTTACACAGATGAGCCTTCTGGCTTAGGCGTACCGCCGTACTTGATTACTTACCCCAGATACATAGCTGGCGCCATATTGAAATATAACAGAGATAATGTTAAAGGCAATAACATAGCAATTGAGAAAGATAACAGCGTTAATAAAAATTCAGATTCAGTGCATGATTACTTCTATCTAACGATTGATGACATCAGACTGCATAAGTTTTATAACGGTAAAATTAAGAACACTGCAACAACAAACATTCGTGTTGCAAATTTGTCGAAAAATTACCCAAATATACAAAAAATCCTTGACAGTACAGATGTGCTTATTGTAGTTGGCGGTGTTCAAACCCCTGGCAAATACCTAAGTGCGCTTCCAGGTACTCTTGCTGAGATTTCTAGGCTTATCCAAAATTTAGAGTGCAAGAAAATACTTACTGGGCCAAGCGCAATGGCAGGAGAAGGGTTGTTTGGCGGAAGATTGGCAACTCAGCAAAATACAGCAATGCTGAAATATGGATTTGATGTTGTAATACCTAATCTTGAATACAAATTTGACTTATTGATGGCAAACAATTTTTCTGAGGATGTCCAGGCAACTAATCTGTACAAATTTATCAGGGAGCAGGCAATATTGGGCGCAGAAATTGTGAAACAGCATCCTCAATACCCTGAGTTTATGATAGCAGATATTGAGACAGCGCGCGGCTGTAATGCAGCAACGTGCAGCTTTTGCACAGAGCCAGTAAAAAACGCTTTCATGCTAAGGCCTGTGCAGGATGTTGTTGATGAGTGCATAGCACTTGCTAAAAACGGTATAACGAATATTCGTCTTGGCAAACAGGCAGATTTTTTTTCCCGTTCTCCGCAGCAAATAGAGCAGATGCTAAAAGCAATTGTAGAAAATTGCAAGCCAGAAATATTGCACATTGATAATGTAAATCCAAGGTTTGTTACAGAGGAAAAAACAAAGCTTGTTGTAGAGTATTGTACTGCAGGAAATGTAGCTGCATTTGGTGTGGAAAGCTTTGATCCAAAGGTAATTGCATTGAATAAATTAAACGCTGATGCAGAATCTACTATAAATGCAGCAAAAATAATTAACAAATATGGCCAAGTTCGGGGAGAAAATGGGATGCCAAAGTTTTTGCCAGGAATTAACATCATATTTGGATTAGAGGGAGAGAGTAAAGAAACTCATCAGTATAATATGCAGAACTTAAAATATATGCTGGATAATAACATCCATCTGCGCAGGATCAACATACGGCAGGCAGTTATTTTTGAAGGCACGCAAATGGCATCTGTTGGCAGCAAATTCATTAAGAAAAATAAGAAAAGGTATTGGTCATGGAGAAACCATATCAGGCAGGAGATTGATCTTCCAATGCTGAAGAAGATAGTGCCTAACGGGACTATAATGACAGGGCTTCGTACTGAAATCCATGACGGCAACACAACATTTGCGAGACAAATAGGCAGCTATCCTCTATGTGTTGGAATAAAGCAAAAGCTGCCATTGAACACATGGGTTGATGTTAAGGTGGTTGGGCATATGCTGAGAAGTGTGACTGGAGAGGTTGTATAGATAGATATGGTATAAAATTCTACTAAGATAATCAAAAAATTAGTTTTAGTTATGACTCCTAAGTGGTTATAATAGAAAAGTTTAAATAGTAATCTCTCATTCAATCAATAATTTTAATAACAGAAAAATATCTACTACAGAGCTAATAAATCATGAAGGAACCACCAAGACCATCAAATACTCTAGAAAATATTATGGAAAGTTTTAGTGAAGAACAGCTTAGTATTATAATGAAAAATCTAGGTGCGATCCAGCTTACAGATGGATGTAGCGTTGGCTGCCACTTCTGCGGATTTGAGGCGCAAAGAGGGATTAAAGTATATTTTCCTTATGATCAATTAGCAAGGCTAGCTAGTAGATTTTCAAAAGAACTAGCAACTTCACAACCATTTCTATACTATGCTTCAGATCCATTTGATTATGATTTTGATGGGCATGATTATGTGGAAGTGCATTCTATTTTTGCAGAACAATGCGGCTATAGTCCTTCAGTCTCAACTACAGTGCCAGTTGGCAGGGAAGAGCTAGTGGTAAAATTGTTATTAACACCAAATGAATATACATTAAGAAAGTTAAGGCAAGAGATTGAAGACGTAGTGATCGTAGATAGGGATGGCAAGAAAGTAGATACTTTAACAATGGTCAAATTGCAGAGGGAATCTGAAAAATTTGATGAATCAGGAAAAAAAGCATTCGCTGAACTTAATGGATTAATAGATGTAAATAAGAACTGGACCAACATTTTTCGAGGCGAAGAAATTTTAAACGATTATGATTATAGATTGATATGGCAGAATAGTCTAATATCCAGGGTAAGTGTTAGTCATGTGAACAGGAGAAGGCTTGAGAGAGCATTTTATAGCCTTGTTCCGAATTTAATGCCTGAAAACCAAACCGTATTACCCTACGAGATGAAGCCTGAAGAATGTTATCTAACAAATGACACTCTATTTGCGATACTTAATGCCTTTGGCGTGCAACATAGCAATGGGGAATATCTGTCTTACTCAGAACATATGCAAATGCAAATATTCTCATTGAATGATAGACAACTAGCGGAAATTAAAGCCAGAGAAGAAAGAGCTGCTAATGGCAATATAACTGGACAGTTGTATGTTGTAGAGCTTCCAGGCAAAAGATTTGTAATCTCTCCTGACAAGCCTGTGAGATACCAAGATATAATTAAGGTGTTAGCATCTTTCCAACTAGATCAATATTTTTTAGAAGAAGCATATGGGTCTACGACAGAAATTAGCCAGCTACTAAAACTTGGAGCATTAAATATACAAGACCTTGCTGAAGAGGGCATTTCATGTTTTCATGGTGTACTAATAACACCTGCAGGAGTTTTTAATGTACAGAAAGTCAAGCCTTCAGTAGAATATCCTCTTGGTCAGATTATTACTCCAATTAGTTCAAGTGATTTTAAAGTTATAAGGTTTGAAAGAACAGATGGATCGGTGGATTATAGCAAAAGAGTCACATATATCAAAAGAGACCCAACTCCAATGTTTTCAGAGCCTACGCCAGCAATAAGATAATATTGCAGAAATAATATTCAAAACCACACTTCCAAATACATTCTTGCAAACCTAATATTTTAATCATACTTCTCCTAAAGTAATCATACAAAATTAATATTCAAAACCACACTTCCAAAAACATTATTCAAAACCTATATTTTGTAAAACAATAATCTTTATAAAGCGGTAAACTATTCTAAAAATCCAAGCTATTGGGGTTCTTCGGCAAGTAGTACACAACGTGTTGTGGGGTGCTCGACGATATACCGACGTGAAAAAACAGCTTAAAAAAAGAGAAAATTAAAACAAATAAAACAGTTAATAATCCACAATCAATAGACGGTTAATAATAATAATCCACAATCAATAGACAGTTAATAATAATCCATCATCAATAAAAAACAAATAAATTTTTAAACAATGCAGCTATAATAAAATAAGGGGTGAATTTAGATGAGTTCTACAACAAAGAATATAATAAGCAAGATTACGCAAATCAGGAAGCGTGATGGGCAGTTAGAAAATTTTGACAGGCAGAAGATAATAAATGCAATATTCAAGGCTGCACGCTCAGTTGGCGGCCACGATATAGCTGAAGCAGAAAGAGTTGCTGATAAAACAATTAAAATTCTAAATTCAAGGTCATTCAAAGATAACATCCCTACTGTTGAAGAGACACAGGACATAGTTGAAAAGACATTGATTGAAAAATATCATGCTGCAACTGCAAAAGCATATATATTATACAGGGCAAAACGCGCACAAGAGAGAGCATCACAAGTTGAGATAGCAAAAGAAATTGAAGCAATGTTCACTTACAAAAGCAAGCTATCAAAAATGGTTGACCCGGCCAGGATTGCTGCATACAAAAGCTTATATTATATGTTAAAAAGGATGCAGAAAGCCGGTGAGCTGCAAGTTCATGAAGATTATTTAGGAGGAAGTGAGCTGGCAAGAAATATTTATCATAAAAAATACTGCTTAAAAGACATCAATGGTAGTTTAATTGAAACTACTCCAGAAGATGTTTTCGTAAGACTGGCTGCGTTCATAGCATCTGTTGAGCAGACTGATGAACAACAAAAACAATCAGCAGTAAATTTCTACACTGATTTGTATAATGGCTATTATCTGCCAGGCGGCAGGGTAATGGCAGGCGCAGGCGACTTATACAGATTAAAGACGTTGGCAAATTGCTTTGTTAGTCTCATAGAAGAAGATAATATTGAATCAATATACAAGGCAGCATATGAAGCAGCTAGAACTTATTCTTACGGCGGCGGAATTGGCATAGACATTTCAAATTTGCGGCCAAGAGATTCTGTTGTCCACAATGCAGCAGACAGGTCAACAGGCGCAGTTTCATTCATGGAATTATACTCATTAACCACCGGATTGATTGGCCAGAGCGGCAGAAGAGGGGCTTTAATGTTGACGCTTGATGTAAAGCACCCGGAAATTATCAATTTTATTAATGTAAAGAAAAACAATAACTGGGTAACTGAACAGATAATTAAGCAATCAGAGTGGAGCGGCAAATTCAATAAAGAGCAGCTTGAGGAACTTGGCAGGCAAGTCAGAGAAAATACCCAAGTAAGATTTGCGAATATTAGCTTAAAAGCGTCTGATGAGTTTATGCAGGCAGTGCATGAGCAGACAAAGTATGGCGCAGAAAATATAATTGTGTATAAAAGAGCAAAAACTTCTGCAGGCTCAACCAAGAAAATTGCGGTTAAGCAAGACAAAGACCTTCATTATTCATATGGCATGCCGTCAAAGGATCTGAAAGAATATGAATTATATACAGTATTCAAAAATACTGTTGAGCTGAATAGCTTTTTGAACAAGACTTATAACACAGAAATATCTGAACCTAGTTTGCATGATCAAAACAAGAGGGACGTATTTGGAGATTATGTTGTGCAGATAGAAGGCAGTGATTATGATCTAGCTATCAGGTACGCAGGAGATTTTTTATTGTATTATAATTCAGACAATACCGGCGAGCTTAGAAATCTTGTAAAAGCACGCGACATCTGGAATTTATTTGTGGCAAGCAATTATAAGACGGCTGAGCCAGGATTAATTTTCTGGACAACCATGTCACATTATTCGCCAAGCAATTATGTCGGCAGGCCGATTTCATCTACAAATCCTTGCGGCGAGGTGCCTCTTGAAGATGGCGGAGCCTGCAACCTTGGTTCAATTAATTTGAGCAGATTTGTAATTGATGGATATACAGAGAATGCAAAACTTGATTGGGACAGCTTAAAGAAAGCAACACGAAATCTTGCCAGATTCCTTGATAATGTTGTTACATGGAACCAAGTTTTAAATGCATTGGAAAAGCAGAGAAAAGCTGCTGAAGAAACAAGAAGAACCGGCTTAGGAGTAATGGGAATTGCAGATATGCTTAATCAGCTGGCTATTCCATATGACAGCGATGAAGGAATTAAACTGCTGGACAAAGTTATGAAATACATTGCAAATACAGCATATGGTGCAAGCTCTGACTTAGCTGCTGAAAAGGAGCCATTTAAGAGTTATTATTATGAAGGCTATAAAAATTGCCCATTCTTGAATGAAGCAATTGATCCTGAGATACAGGCAAAAATCAGAAAGCAAGGGATAAGAAATGTTGCTTCGCTGTCAATTGCACCGACAGGCACAATATCAAATGCTGTGCTTGGATTTGTACTTGGCAAGAAGAATTACATTGGAGTTTCTGGAGGCATAGAGCCGGTATTTGCATTGTATTATACCAGGCGCTCTGAGTCATTCAACCAATTTTTTAAAGTGTTCCATTCAAGTGTGCAAGCGTATTTAGATATGAAAAAACTCAATGATAAAGCGCAACATGCAGGCAATGATAAAGAGCTAAAGAACATATTGCCAAGTTTTTTCTTCAGGACAGCACATAACATTAAGCCGGAGAAACGTGTAGAAATACAAGGAATTGCGCAAAAATATATTGATCAGAGCATTTCTTCAACAGTTAATCTGGCAGAAGACATTAACCCGGAAGTTATTTCCACGGTATATCTTGATGCATGGCAGAAAAAATTAAAGGGCATTACAATATACAGAGACGGCAGCAGATATCCTATCTTGAGTGTTGAATCGCAGTCAACAGAATTCCAACAGTACAGGGCAAAGACATTTGAGATTACAATAAGTGATGCACACGGCACTGTAAAAAAGATAGCTAATGGAGAAGAAGTGGTTGTGTTAAATGACGGTACTTTAACGACACCGTATCATCTAGTAACATATCCGGTAAAAGGCATTACAGTAAAAGAGATCATTGCAGGGCAAATAATATTAGAGCCTGAAACGCATGTTCAAGTCGAGCACAAAAAGATTGCGCAAAAAGAGCAGATAATTGTAACACATGGTTCAGGATCAGCAAGCCAGGAATCTGGCCAAAAAGCAGATGCTCAAAAAATAATTGCGCAAAATCCATGCCCTGAATGTGGTGTAGATATGAACATGACAGAAGGATGCGCTACTTGTCCAGGATGCGGATTTTCGCCGTGCAGCATTAAGATATAGAGATTGATTTGGTAAAGACTAATTTTTTATTGCATTTGATTTTCTTTATTTATACTTTTCATCCATAACTCTAATCTTTTTAATGATTTTCTGTCAAAAAACATTTAAATAAATCCTGATTTAGAACTTACAATTCCGGTGTTTAGATTTCTGAAATATTTATTTAAAATGGCAACATTAGAAGGATTAGTTAATGGAAAAAATTGGAAAGAGTACAAATACGTAGACCCTATGGTTTTTGTAGTTGAAAAATTTCCTCTCTTTTTAGAGGCAGCTAGAGATTATAACCCAAGAATTATGAGCCATAGCAATCCTAGAGCTGAAACAGTTGAAGAGGCAGTAGCAAATGATAGGCATTTTGGTCTTCATATTGAATTAGAATATCCTAATAAAGGAGATAGATATATCATTGACCCTGATACAAAAAGAAGAGACTGGTTCTTTGTTGGTAATGTAAAAGATTGCCAAACATCTCTTAGGCCATATTATTTTAGAGCAGTTGAAGCTAAAAACACAATCTATTGGCAAGAAATTGCAAGAAGAATAAGGGCTATCTATAGTTTTGATATTAATGAATTAATGAATCCTACACACCCTAAATTTTCTCATATAGATGATACTGAATTACTAAGGCTTATGACTGAAGAAGGTGTTATTAGCGAAGTTAACAGTTCTGTTGTTTTGAGTGCTATTGATCCAGAGTTTAGAGCAGCATGGGGGGTCGAGAATAAAAGACCTCTTTACCTAACTGAACTATTAGAAAAATTATTACCGCCGTTATTAGTAAGAAGATTAGGTGAATTAAATCAAAAACAGTTTGCTGCTGTATATTTGATGAGAGGGCAGATGCCACATGATGGTATTGAACAAGTAGGACATATTTTGGACTTAGTTTACTTGGCTAAGTACATACATGAAGATGACGGAAGAATTATTGATGCCTGTTGTGGAACTGGTGTTGTTGCTATTGTAGCGTCTCAATTAACAGGACATCATATTATAGCAATTGATAAACAACAACCCTTCATTACATT
>JACPBN010000046.1 GCA_016180275.1 Candidatus Woesearchaeota archaeon | reverse complement strand
GGAGGATATATAACAACTTGCCCAGAATTATCTAATAAGACAATTCCGAAAAAAAGTCATATAAACCACGGAATTGCCTATATTATTAATGCTCAACAATAAGTTACGTTCACTTAAAAACTAAGACAGATAATATTCCTTCAAATCTTATCATCAAATAAGTGTATATTATTGAAGTGATGGTGTATGGAATTAAAAGTATGCTTCCGTTTATGCCTAAGTAATTATATAGTGAATATAAAGCTATCAGGGTTAAATATAAAAATATCTTAAATGCAAGAAATCTCTTATTTTCAAATACCAGCTTGAATCTTAGCTTATTATTGTCATGCAGAATAAAATTTCCGTGTAAAATATCAATGAACAAAGTAAGCAACAGAATGAATGGAAACAGGGCCACAATTGCAAAATAGAGCATATATTCATCTCTTATATTAAAGAATATTATGTTAATCATAGCAAATACAATAAAAAATAATCCAAAAATCTTTGTATTCAATGAATACAATCTTAGGATATTACGGAACTTATTCTCAGATTCCTTTTCAGCGATTATCTCTAATGTAAAATACTTGAAAACACTGTAAACCAGCAGCAAGATAAGCAGATAGAGGACTATAAGAGGCAATAATACAAAAACAAGCATGTTGTTCTGCTGGATAACAGCAAGCATGTTCCTGAAGTCAAATATGTAGCTGGACATCAGGTAATTTATTGAATAAAGAGAGACTATCAGTGATGCATCCAATAATAAGAAGTATAGGATGTTTCTTTTTAACAGATTCAATGATTCTGTGAATAGTTTTTTGTTTTTTAGGCTTATCATTTTATCAGTAACTCGTCTTCTTCAGATCTAAATCCTTCCTGACTTTGTCATAATACTTATGGTCTCCAAGATGAAACTCAATATAGATAGAATTTTTGACTTTTACGAACAATATCCTGTATTCAATATTGTGAATGATAAAAGGATAGCGGAAAACCAATAGTTGGTTTATTGTCCATTCTTTATATGGCTTTTTAGAGCCTATCATAATTGGCTGTATGTCTTTTGACACTACTTCAGCCAACCATTTGTAAATATCATCTGCTTTAGAAGCTGTCATGAGATTTACAACCTGCTCAAAATTCTTGCCAAGAAATTCTATCTTATATTTTTGTGATATTGTCAGTTCAATTCGTTGTTTAAAGTCAGCCTGATCAACCATGATTAATGCCCTTTGTGATTAGATGAGTCAGCTCGTATAAAAACTTTTGTGCTTTGTAGTCCAGCATATCTTTGTAGAATCCTGCCTGGCTGTAAAAGAAACGCTTTATGTATGACTTTTTTCTTTTAATGGTTATGATAAGAGGAATCTCCCTCTTGGCATATTCAAGCAACTCCTCATAATTTTTGAATTCATTTATTTTCTGCGTCAATTGAAGAGTATCAAGAACATTGCCCGTCTTAAAATACTCAGTATATAACACTAAAAAACGCACATCCTTGTGAAATTTGTCTTTCTGGTTCAAGATTATAGGGATAGCCTCATTTACAACATGCCAATAATCTGAAATGGTAACTTTCAATGTCTTAGTAGGCAGGATATTTTTTGCAATGCAGCTTTTGGATGCAGAATGATAAAACAAAGAGTAAAGGTCGTTGAAATCGATTAGGGTTATCTTTACCTTGGAGTTTTTTAAATCTAGTTTTTGCATTTTCTTTTTGGATCTAGTTACAACAAAAACATCAATATCCTCATATTTTTCCTTGTACAAAAATGAGCCTGTGATAAAGCAGTATTTTGCAGGAATATGATTAAGAAGAGCTTCTGCCTGCTTTATTCTCTCTTGTAGTATTTGTGCGTTATGTGGGTTGTAGATGATCATTCTGCAATACTCCTCTGATTTTTATGGTCATAATATGTTACTTATTATATATAAATATATAAATCTTTCTCTTTTAAATACTTAAATATATAAAATAAGTAATACCTTCTTAGTATGGGACAGGTAATTATCCATTTGCATGAATAAAACATTTAAATAAAATTCCATTTTTAGGCTATGTTGAGGGGTTTAACTTATCATGGCAGATAACATAGCTAATTCAAATAATTCAGTTAATAGTATTAACAACACTACTCTTAAATCCAAAGGCCTAGTCATTTCAGGAGAATTTGGCAAAATAATATTAAGGCAGCGTTCTGGGGAAAACATAGAGCTTGGAGAGCTGTTGGTAGCAGATACTTTGACTGGCAAAATCATTCTGCAGGCTTATGACCTATTCTATGGCTCTCAAATAAGCCAGCAGAATCTTGAGCTGGTTTCTGGGTTAAAGCTAGAATATTCAGACAATCAGGAGCTTGAGTTTATGGACCCAAAATTGCGCAATTATACACTTGCTGCATTAAAGCCAATGATTGCAACTGACCATACAAGCGCAAAGCTTTGCAAATTACTGCCTGATTTCTTTTCTTCTGTAAGGGAGATTACAAAAGATGATTTAAAGTTTCTGACGCTTGAAAGAATCAATAATCCTCTTTATGTCGGAAAACTGCGCTCCGGAAGCAAAATGCTTGATGTCGATATCTTTTTGCCAGGTGATAAGGTTTTCTCGCACCATATATTAATTCCTGCACAGACTGGGAAAGGCAAATCAAATTTAGCGTCAATAATTTTATGGAACCAGGTAGACAAAGATTACTGCGGCATCCTTGTTTTAGACCCTCATGATGAATATTACGGAAGAGCAGGCATTGGATTAAAAGACCATCCTCAAAAACAAAATGTAGCTTATTACACTCCAAAAAATCCTCCTCCTGGTGCAAAAACTTTGGTAGTAAATATCCGTGATATCAAGCCAGGGCATTTCTACGGCACAGTTGAATGGAGCGATCCACAACTTGAGGGGATGACATCTTATTTTCGTGAATATGGTGTTAATTGGATTGAAGCAATCATTCAGGAACGGCCATTGAGCGGCAATATCAGGTACAATGAGGCAACAATTGCTGTATTGAGAAGAAGATTGCTTTCAATGCTTGATTTAGAATATTCAAATAATAAATTATACTGCGGCGGTGTGTTTGATTTAATAGCAGGGCAAACAACAATTAAAGACATCTGCAATGAGCTTGAGCAGGCAAAAACGGTTATAATTGACACTTCAAGCTTTGGCGGGAGTGCGGAGATATTGATTGGCAGTTTGGTAGCAAGTGAAATTTTTTCTCGCTATAAATATTATAAACTAAATGGATTGATTGATCAAAAGCCTGTAATCAGCGTGATATTGGAGGAGGCTCCCCGCGTTTTGGGCAAGGAAGTTCTTGAGCGCGGCTCAAATATATTTGGCACAATTGCACGCGAGGGCAGAAAATTCAAAGTCGGATTAACTGCAATTACGCAATTGCCTTCTCTTATCCCGAGGGAAATTCTTGCAAATATGAACACAAAAATAATTCTTGGCATTGAGATGGCTCCAGAAAGGCAAGCAATCATAGACAGTGCTTCACAGGATTTGAGCACTGACAATAGAAATATTGCAGCGCTTGATAAAGGCGAAGCAATTATAACCAGCAATTTTACAAAATTTGCAACGCCTATTAAGATTCCTTTGTTTGAAGATGTTGTCAGGAAGACAAAAGCTGAGCATAGTTTGCAGAATTCAGGAATTAAGAGAGAGTTTGGTGGAGTTAATCTACAATGAAATTTGCGCATTTAGCTGATTGTCACATCGGAGCTTGGAGAGATCCTAAATTAAGGGCTGTCTCCAATAAGGCATTTGAAATTGCAATAGATAAATGCATAGAAGAAAAAGTGGATTTTGTGCTGATTGCAGGGGATTTGTTCAACACATCTCTGCCTTCTATTGAGTCTCTCAAAATAGCTGCAACAAAATTTCGTGAGTTAAAAGATAATGATATTCCTGTTTATGCAATTGCAGGAAGCCATGATTTCTCGCCGAGTGGCAAGACTTTGATTGATGTGCTTGAGAGTGCAGGGCTGTTAGTCAATGTTGCCAAAGGCAGGATTATTGAGGATGAAAGCGACAAAAGCAAATCCAGGTTAATGTTGGATTTTACAGTTGACAAGAAAACAGGCGCAAAAATAACAGGCTTGTTAGGAAAGCGCGGAATGTTAGACAGAATTTATTATGAGGCTCTTGATCTAGCCAATCTTGAGTCTGAATCTGGCTTTAAGATATTCATGTTTCACACAGCTTTGACTGAGCTAAAGCCAAAAGACCTTGAGAAGATGGATTCTGCGCCTATCAGTTTTCTGCCAAAAAGATTTGAGTATTATGCAGGCGGCCATGTGCATATTGCAGCAGATGTCAATATGGAAGAAGCAGGCTATAAAAATGTTGTTTATCCCGGGCCTTTGTTTCCAAACAATTTCAGCGAGATTGAAAAATTAAAGCACGGCGGCTTTTATATTTATGACAATGGGCTGCTGATATTTAAGGAAGTAAAACTGCATGAAACTGTCTGCATTGAATCAGACTGCGGCCATAAGACTCCGCAGGCAGTTGAACAGATGCTTCGTGACAGTATCAATGGGATAAGTAAGGAAAGTGAGCTCAATAAAACTCCCGGCTTAAACAATGCAATTGTTACAATAAGATTATCTGGCAAGCTTGAAGCTGGCAAAATATCTGAAATAAACTTAAATGAGATCTTTGATCTGTTTTATAACTCTGGCGCATATTTTGTGATGAAAAATACAAATGCGCTTGAGACAACTCAGCTTACTGAAATAACTATTGATGCTTCTAAGCCAGAGGAGATAGAAGAGAATCTGGTTAGAGAGCATATCGGCAAGATTAAAGTTTCTGCTTTTGAGAGCTCAGGCAATGAAACTGAGAGAAATGACAAAGAGAAAAGAATTACGCAAGAGCTTCTTGTTTCTCTGGGAAATGAGCGTGGTGAAGGAGAGAAGGTAGCTGATTTTGAGAACAGGGTTAGGGAGGAAGTTAAAAGGATATTGGATATTTGATAACTACTAATTAATCATTCTAACTAATTATTTTATCTTTTCTCTTTTCTTAACATTTGTCTCTTTTCTTTTTTTTGGCTTCTCAATATAAAATATAAATATTGTCGTTTTAGGTAAAATAGGGTCGGTGTAAAATTTAAATTATATATTCTGCACTATGGAAATCTTTATATACTACAATGTGCACAATGTATTACAATGGTAACTTTAGTTAAAGATTCAATGGTTTTGATTCATTTGGCTAAAATTACCTTGTTAGAAACGGCTTGCAATTACTTTGATAGGATAATTATCAGTGAAAGAGTGTATCAAGAAACAACCCTAAAAAACCAATACGAAGATGCTGTGATTATCAGGGATATTATTGGCAAAAAATTAATTGAAATTAGAAAGGCAGACAAAGAATTAGTAGCAAAGGCAAATGACTTTAATCTTCATGGTGGTGAAGCTGAGACTACTGCATTATATTGGCAGCTAAAAGCAGATTTAATAGCCAGTGATGATGATAATCTAAGAAAAAAAAGAGAGGTTTTAGATTTAAAAGTTATAGGCACACTAACGATAATACTTAAGCTATATCAAAAGAAAAAGATAACTAAAGAGAAATATTTAAGCGCTATAACCAAGTTAAAAGAGATAGGGTGGTTTCATGTATCTGTTTTAGATAAGCTACTGGAGGAATAAAATGTCAGAAGCAATAGGGATAAGGTTGGAAGAAGATTTTTTGAAAAAGATTGAGAAACTCAGTAAAGATGAGGCTATAGATAGGAGCACCATCTTAAGAAAGCTTTCATTGATAGGATATAAGGAATTTATAAAGGAAAAAGCAGCAAAAGATTATATGGAAGAAAAAATGACAATAAGTGAAGCTGCAACTCTTGCAGGCACAAGTATTTTTGATATGGAGAAGTATCTTATAAACAAGGGATTTGTATCTAAATTCTCACTAGAAGATTTGAGAAAGGAATCGGAATTAATAAGGTGAATATTTAAAAGAAAATTTTATTTAACCAGTTTCCTTATCATGTATTTTACTTCCTTGGCATCTGCCTTTCCCTGTGTTGCGTGCATGACTCTACCGATAAGGTAATTAAGCGCTTCTCCTTTTCCAGATAAATATTCTTTTGCGACAGAAGCATGTGTCTTTATTACGTCTTCACATATCTTTTCCAGCTGACTCTTGTCCTGGACTTTTTCCAAGTTTTCTTTCTTTACAATGTCGCTAGGCATTGCAGGCTCTATAATTATTCTCTCCAATAAGCGCTGAGAAACCCTATCACTTATCTTGCCGTCCTGCAATAATTTCAGCAGATCAATTATGTGCCTTTCATCAATAAGCAGCTGAGAGGCATCCAGCTTATTCAGGTTAAGCACTCTCAACAGCTCTTTTCTGAACCATTTTGATGCAGCAATAGGATTAATCTCATCAGCAACTTTCTCAAACAAAACAGCAATATTCAGATCATTGCTGATAATAACTGCATCATCCTTCTCTATCTTGAATTCTGCAACATAGCGCTTGGCTTTCTCCTGCGGAAGCTCAGGCATGTTCATTTTTGCATGCATTATCATGTCTTTGCTGATTTCCGTCTTAACTAAGTTAGGATCAATTATATACCCATAATCCTCTTCTGTTTCCTTTGAGCGCAAACGCAAAGTTACTCCTTTGTCAGAATCCCATGCAACAGTATCCATCACTATTTTTCTGCCTTCCTTTACTTCTTTCTTCTGCCTTTCAACTTCATAAAGAATTGCCCTTTCAATCTCTTTAAATCCATTAATATTCTTTATCTCTACTCTTGTATACCCAGACTCTTTTACAGAAACATTTGCATCAGCGCGCAGGGTGCATTTGTTCACATCAAATATCTTCAGATACTCTAGAATTGTGACTAACTGCTTCATAAAATCTCTTGCTTCATCTGCTGAAGTCATCTCTGGCTTTGTAACAATTTCGCATAACGGATTTCCGCTTCTGTTGTAATCAACGAGCACATATTTGCTTTCCTGCATCCCATTTGGGTGGACTAATGCGGCAGGGTCTTCCTCGATATGCACTCTCTCTATCCCGACTTCTTTTCCTGTGCTTAATCTTAATTTTCCAGAATTGCCTAATGGCACTTCATACTGTGTTATCTGGTAGTTTTTTGCCATATCCGGATAGAAGTATGATTTTCTCGAGAAGCAAATTATTGGCGCAATGTAGCAATCCAATGCAAGGCATAATCGCATAGCAAATTCTAAAGCTTTTTTGTTCAAGACAGGCTTGCTGCCAGGATGGCCTAAGCATACTTCACATGTTCTTGTGTTCGGTTCTTCGCTTCCCGAAGTTGCGCAGCCGCAGAATAGTTTTGTGTTAGTGTTTAGTTGGCAATGAACCTCCAAGCCAATGACAACCTCGCCTGTAAATTGATGTAATAATTGTTTAGTCATTTTTTGATATCCTTTATTTATTTTTTGATATTAATAGTCAGGCATACTCTATTTTACTCTCTAATTAGTTTTTGTTTTTAAGTTTTATGCTTTTGAGAAAAAAATTCTAAGGATGCTGTCATAACTTAAAATCCTTGAAATCATTTTGTGAAGCATTATTGTCCGGACTGCCTAGATTTCCAAGATCTGAACTTCCTGGGCTGCTTGATGTATTTGATAAATCAAAAGAGCTGCTTGATCCACTGCCTGCAGTACCTGATTTTCCTTCATCCTCCTTGATCGATTTAGGGTCCGGCAATAAATAATCCAGCAATTCAACGAGATAATAATACACAGGAAAGAACAATATCATGGAAAATATTGCTTTGCCGATAGGAATGTCGGAATTGTATATTAATGGGGTTATCATAAGAACAATATATGTCACAACCCTGATTCTGCCGATGTAATGTGTAATATTCCTTGCCCTTATCCCCTCATATACTATCCACGCGCCATAAGCAAAAACAACAAGTGCAGAAAATACATTGCCTGCAAGATGCCAGCCTGTTATCAGCTTATTGCCGTAAAACCTTATGCTGGTCCTGCTCCAGTCAATCGCAGCCCATAATACGATAACAGCATTGCTGATCGCATTGCCTAAGCTTGTGCCTTTCTTCTCCTGAAAAAAATCTGCAAAAATCCAGTTTAAATATGTTGGGATGATGATCCAGAGCATCTCTAAATTGTAGATAGGCGCTGCAAATAATGAAAGCCATGTCTTTAATAATTCCCAGAAGTAAGTCAGTACAGCTAATAATATTGGCGGCATTGGACCTCTTTTTTATGATTATATTATATTTTTAATAGCTTTCTACTATATATATTTACCTAAAGATATTTCTTCCAATTGCTTTCATCTTTTTCATTATCCCATACTTCTTTAAGGCTTAGCTCTGCAAGCTCATTCCAGCCTTTGTCTTCTAATGTTAGTCTCTTATTCATTATTTTACCTCTTCTTCTTCTTTATTCAAACACAAATCCGCATTTCCTGCAAAGTACCTCATCCTTCTCAAACACAATATCATTGCTTTTGCAGTCTGGGCACTGCTTTGGCTTTTCCTCGTTCTCTAAGCCCTGCAAAGATTTTTGCGAATAGTCGTATGCCATTTTTATCACGAATATAAAATCTAATAATAAGAAATAAAAGCGTTATTGTTTTTAAATATTTGTCTTTAATTTTTAGAATCTGTATTCTTTAGAAGGAACGTTATCTGCAGGCATAATCATATCAATAAATCCCATTAGCCAGCCTAAGCAATTTGCCTTCCTGCAGATGGTCTCCGACTAGCAGCATTCCAACAGGCAATCCATTCTCAAATCCTGCAGGCACATTCAGATGCGGCATCCCGGCAAGGTTTGGACCTACAGTCATAATATCCATCATGTAATTCTGCAATGGAGTTAATTTTTCAATCTCAGCAAACTTTGGCGGCAAAATCGGCATTGTAGGGGTAACTAATGCATCAAATTTCTTGAACAATCTCTTATATTCATTTATAATAAGAGTTCTCACTTTAGCTGCCCGGATGTAATATGCATCTCTGTAACCGGACATTCTTGCAAATGTTCCCAGAATTATCCGCCTCTTTGCTTCTGCACCAAAATTCCTGCTTCTTACCTCAGAAAAATACTCATTGAAATTGCCTTCAAGCTTCTCATGCTTGCCGTATCGCATTCCGCAATACATTGCTAAGTTGGTTGATGCTTCGCTTACAGCAAGCAGATAATAAGCAGGAATTGAATATTGCATCGTTAATGGCAGAGAAACCTCCTCTGCTTCAACGCCCTGGTTCTGAAGCTCAGTAATATTTTCCCAAACTAAATTTCTTACCTCTTCGCTGACTCCTGCGCCAAATGCTTCCTTGACGACGCCAACTTTCATGTCTCTGATCTTTCTATTGCCGTTTTCAAGATATTTGCTGTGTTCCTCGTTTGGCACATTAAGTGTGGTACTTTCGTTTGCATCATAACCAGAAATAATTTCCATAATCAAGGCGCTTTCATACAAATCTTTTGTTATTGGCCCGATTTTATCCAGGCTGCTGCCGTAATCCATCATGCCATATCTAGAAACCCTGCCGTATGTAGGGCATAAGCCATATACACTGCAGAAGGCAGCCGGTGCAACTATTGAGCCGCCTGTGCTTTCTCCCAATGAAACATGGGCAAATGAAGCTTTTTGTGTTATGCCGCAACTTCCACCAGAGCTTCCGCCTGTAACTCTTTCTCTATCAAAAGGATTCAGGGGAATTTTAAAATCCACTCCTACATTTGCATTAAAGCTGCCAAAACCAAATTCATCCTGGGAAGTTTTTCCTATTATGATGGCATCTTCTTTTCTTAATCTGGCAACCGCAGTTGCATCAAATAATGGCCTGTAATTATCAAGTATTCTGCTTCCAGCGCGAGATTCAACACCCTTTACTGAAATACAGTCTTTAACAGAAACAAGCAATCCGGCAAGCTTGCCAACTTTTTTGTTTGCTTTTATTTTTTTGTCAATTTCTCTTGCCTGCTCCAGAGAAGAACTTTCTGTTATTATATTGAAATAATTATGCTCTGAGTTTATTTTTCTGGATTCGTCTATTGCTCTTGCTGTGTATTCTTCTACTGAAACTGTCTCGTTCCTGACAAATTCAAGGTATTGCTTAACTCTGGTAATTCCTTCCATCACTCTCACTTAAATTATAATATCAATATTAGTTATGCTTAAATTAATTATACTGGCTATTCTTCCTGCTGATTAGCGCTACATCACACTTGGCCCTTTAAAATATCCTTCTTTCTTATGCTCTGCATTAGAAAGCGCTTCCTCATTTGTGAAGCTTTTCTCAACGATATCATCCCTTAATGCATTTTTTAATTCAACAGGCTGGAAGCTTGGCTCAACATTATCAACATTGACTTTGTTCAGCTGCGAGAAGGTATTTATTATTTCTTTTAATTCAGGCACAAACTTTTCCAGTTCCTTCTCAGTTAATTTTAATCTTGCAAGTGCTGCCACATGCTTAATCAACTCTTTATTGATCTCTGCAGAAGCATCAGCTGCAGAAGCATTAGCTTTATTATCTTTAGCATCAGCCTTTGCTTCTGTCTTTTGTTGTTCAGGCTTTTCTTGTTTATCTTCTGAGTTTTTTTGTAAGCTAGTAACCATCTTTAATCTTTGCTTTTAATTTTTTAACATGTCAAATTATTTTTTGTTTATAAAAGTTGTGATTTATTTTCCATATTACCGGGAAAAATCATTTCAATTCAATCTTGACCATATCGCCATCAAAACATGCATTGAATAGATCCATTGCATTAACCCTTCCAAAAATTGGCGTCACATCTTCTGAATCTGCTATAAAGACAGGCGCAATCAACTCTTTATCATCAATTCTTATCTTTAGGTTATGGATAAACCCATTTAGAAATGTATTAGGGACGACACCCCTAATTTTTTTATACTCTC
This sequence comes from Candidatus Woesearchaeota archaeon, assembly GCA_016180275.1. Classification (GTDB taxonomy): domain Archaea; phylum Nanobdellota; class Nanobdellia; order Woesearchaeales; family UBA10200; genus UBA10200. Next base: position 14,804 of record JACPBN010000046.1, on the reverse strand, counting down.
CTCTTGTCACATCATCTACTAAAACATTGCCCATAAATCTTGGCAATAAGCATATATCTGCGCCTGTATCTGCAAGCACATTTTCAAATTGTACCCAACGGCCTGATTTTGCAGAATAAATGTCTAATTGAATCAATGGCCTTTTAATAGAAATAAATAATGCGCTTTTTCCTTCTTTATAACTAAAAGATGGCAATCAAAATCCCCTCTTTTAATCTCCATCCCAGAGATACTCTCTTTTTTGGATTCTCCGCTACAATTTTCTCATATACTTTTTCAGGGTTCAGGCCATGCCACATTAGCTTGCCATCCACGTAAACTTCATATTCATAATCCTGCTCATTTTTTTGCTTAGCTTCAGTTGTCATATTGCATTACTATTTAATATAAAATGAATAAGAGTATAAATAGTTTACTTTTCCAAATTCATTTTCCACTATTAACCATCTTATCAGCCTTTAACCAAACAAGCAATTGTTCTATAGCCCTTCTCCTGAACCTCTTTCTTTGTTCGCAGTCTGGCATCTCTGCGTAAGTTCTCTTCTTTATATTATTATCATCATTTACGTAATCATCGTTATTATTATTATCGTTGTCATCATCATTTTTATCATCTGCAGCATTCTCTTTAATTGGGCCTTTCTCTACAGGAATAAATATTGGGTCATGGCCAAAGCCATTCTTGCCGCGAATCTCTTCTGCAATTATTCCTTCTTCTGTGCCGAGAAAACTTACTGCCTTCTTTCCAGGCTCGCAGTAGGCAACTGCACTTTTATAAAAGCACTGCCTATTGGCTCTTCCATTCTTTCCGAGTTCTTTAATTCCATTCATTAACTTCAATATCCCCTCTAATCCGATCTTTTTATGCACATATGCAGAGCATGTTCCCGGGAAATCTTTCAATGCAGTAATAAATATTCCAGAATCTTCGACTACAACTGCTTTCTGCAGCTTTTGAGAAATCATCTCTGCGCTCATCTCTGCAATCTTTCTGCTGTCATCATGCCTTAACTCAGGAAAATCCAAGGCAATATGCTCTACTTTGATTTTAGGCTCTAAGATTGATCTGAATTCGCGCAGCTTGTTTAGGTTAGAGGTTACTAATGTAATTGATGTGGTTTTATTCTTACTACTGCTCTCATTTGATTTGTTAAGTTTATTATTTACCATATAATCTAGTTGTCAGAATTTGTATATAAATAATGTGGTTTTTAATTTTTAAAAATAGTTTTTTTGTTTTTCTTAAAACAAATGTCAAATAAATCAAATATATCAGTTCTTCCAAGAAGCAAAGGAACTTCCTCTATTAATGCCCATGCTATCCTAATATCAAAAACTTTATCACCTATCTTTAGCTTAATCTTTTTAATAATAATCGGAACTGCTCTTTCGCCAACACCTTTTATTTCTGTGATTTTATCTGTTTTTTCTATAACAAATCCAATTATATCACCGATAGATTTTGGGATTAAACTGATATCTGCGCCAGAATCAACATAAACATGCTCAGGATATTCAATATTATTATTGATAAAAAACACTCTGGCTACTGGTCTTAGGATGGGACCAAATATCCTGCTATGCTCTAACCTAAAATTAAATTCTACTTCCATTTTAATGTTAATATTAATGCATCTTCTCTTGGAATCTTTGCTATTGTGGGAATCTTGCCTGTCTTTTTCTTCGCTTCATCAAAAACTTCCTTTGCGTTATAGCCAGAAGCAACTACTTTATCTCCTATTATAGCTACATATTTTCCTTCATACTGTCTCAAATCAGCTTTCACATAAAACTCAAACTCTTGGCTTGGCATATTTGTCACCTTTACTTAAATTAATACAAATTAATAATTAAACTAAAACCTACGATATCTTCTAGTCGCTCTTATAATTATTCTTCATATCAACAGTGTATTTTATCAGCTTGACTTTATGATGCTTAATTAACTTAACAATCTTTTCCACGCAGTCTTTTGCATTAAAGCCAGGCACAATTGTCTCAAGCTCTCTTACGTCCATTGTCTTTCCGGCTAACTTATCTGCAGTGCCTCCAGAGCCGACAAATGCAACTGCAGGAGTCTGGTTAGTATATGCGTATGCTGCCTCAGTTAATGTACCTACTCCTCCTTCAACAATTATAATGCCGTGAGAAGACTGTATGTTCATTAAATTCCTTGCAAATCCAATGCCTGTCGGGATAATGATATCGCAGTATTTGTTTGCCTCTTCTTTCATTGCGCCAGGAAGAATTCCAATGACTAAGCCGCCAAAATCATGAGCACCTTTAGAAGCACCTTCCATGACCCCATGGCCGCCGCCTGTTATAAGAATATGCCCTGCTTTTGCAATCTCCTTACCGACTTCATATGCATATTTATATCCTTTTCTCGTGCAGATATTGCCTGCGCTGCCCATTACACCAATCTGAAAACGGACTTTATGGCTTTTTTTCACAATAGCACCTTTTTTAGCATAATCAATATAATAACTTAAATTAAAGCTCCAGTAATAAAATTAAATATCTCTGAAATATCAAACCAGGGCAATAGTAAATTATCACTCTAATATAAATCTTTCTTTATATTGTCATGCATAGTTAAAATTTGGACAAAAGCCGCAGCCTGCACCGCCAATTTAGTGGGCATAATTTCAAAAATACTAATTCAAGTTGCGATGGGCAGTGCCATCTAATAACACATCTGCAAATACTGCACGCAATGCTTTTCTAATATAGTCTTTAATATACCAAGCGCAGAGGAGGAGCAACTCTTTTATCTGGCCATCTGATGCCCACTGGCGTGCAGGCTGCGGCTTTAATTGTTATTAATCATCTATGCACATACTTTATATCAACTGCATAACTGAAATTTTGTGCGCCGCAGACCGGTGATCCGTGCTCAAAATGAGCATTTATAGATAATTCTGGAGGATATATAACAACTTGCCCAGAATTATCTAATAAGACAATTCCAAAAAAAAGTCATATAAATCACGGAATTGTCTATATAATCTGCAAGAGCCCGGAAAAACTTGGCTAGGTTATTTGGAATTGTGTTCGTCATAAAATGGCAGTCACCGCCGCTTTTGATTTGTGATAGCTAAACAAATATTTTTTCTTTGCTTTTTAGAGATTTAGGGCAGAGCCGTTAATGCCATTAAATCTGATTTTTCTGCCGCCTATTATCTGCCTTTGATATGCCTTTGGATTAACCTGTCCTCTTCTCTTCCTAATTTTAAATCTTTAATTACCTCTGCTATGTCTTCTTCCTTCCAGCCTTTGGCCAATAACAGCGATACTATCCGGTGCAGCTTCATAAATTTTAAGCCAGCTTCTATGAACTTTCTGCTTTGCCCTATATGCTGCTTTCTAACAGCAGATAATTTTAAATTTTTAACAGCATTAAGGGCATCTGCATCATTATTATACTCTGCTTTTTGGAGCAATAAATGATATTCCGGCTCATGCCCCAGCTCAAATAATGCAGTATTAATCTCAGCCATATTATATCCGGAACTTTCTAAACTGCTTATTATCAAGCCAAATACATGCCTTTGGCTAAGCCTTTCCATGACTAAACGTTTTATTTTTGATATGCGTTTCTTATTTAAAGCCAGTTTTTTATCAGCAATATGCGATAATATCCCGGTTTTTGCCCTGTAAAAAAAACCATCCGGCTTACTTAACTTTTTATATTCCTTATCAACATTTAATTTATCCAAATGCCAATCTTGCCTGAATAACTGTCTATCTTTTCTGCCCAGTTCAATATTTTTGGTTATAGACAATGCTTTATGATACAAGTCCCTGGATGTTTCTTTTTTTTGGAATAAGGCAGCATATGCTTTGTCCGGATCAAAAGCTGTCTTGTGCCCCGGCTCATGCAGGCCATGCTCTAGTTTCTTAAACATGCCGCTCTCTTTTCCTGTTAACAGCTGCTTATCTGTTTCATGCAGGATTTTGTCTATGGCTTTTTTATCTTTTTCAAAAGCTTTCTGCTCTCTCTTGACTGAAGCCTGTGCAGCTGCTTTGTCCGGCTCTGGCACGGCAGCAGCTATTTTCGCAATGCAGCTTTGCTCAGGTCTTTGCTCTAATAATTTCTGTTTCTCAGCATCCTTAGCAAGCGCCTTTTCTATTTTAGAAGAATAATAATGCTGAAGCTTTTTAATTCTGCCAAGCTCTGAGGTTATCTGCTCTTTTATGCTCAAAGCCAGGGCAGAATTGTCTATCTCAAAATATATATGCTCTGTCGGACAGTCAAATAACGCAAGGTCCTGCGCAATGTTTATCGGCGGCTTACTCTCTTCCAGGATTAAGCTAATTTCTTCACTATATTTATTGTATAATGCGCGTAATAGATTATCCCCCTCTTCAATCTCAAAATTGCCGTATATTACTGCATAATAAATATCGTTTATATGCCAATCATGATCAATTAAATGCCCTATGATCTGTTCAGCAGCTAATTTTTTTTCAGCATTTTCATCAATTTCAGGATTATTTCTGATCTTTTGCTGCAGCTCCTGTTTCTTAATTTCAATGCCTTTCCTTAGTTTTTCTTCTAATTTTTTTAACCTCCCGGTATCAAGAATCTTTTTGTATTTAATTATTTCAGCTGTTGCATGGCGCAAATCATACATCTGGTCAATTTTTTTTAAGAATGGCAGATTATATTTATGTACACCAAGCTCGTTTCTTGAGTATAATATGTAAATAAATGCCAAGAATGAACCAGTGTAGATAAAGAACTCAAACAGATACAACATGCCAGTAAACAATAATACAAATGCCCTCAGATATATCCTAACACCAAAGCCATTGCTAAACTCAAGCACTCTTACTTGAGAAATAAGCAAATGCCAGTGATTAGCAATAATATCGCTGACATAGATATAATAATATACTGCAAAGAACATTATGACGCTGCCTAAAGCAATATATTCAAATAACATTTCATGGCGTTTTGAATGTTGTGTATAATAGTAGACAAGATAACCAACTGCCAGTGCTAACAGCACAACAAACATCAGGTAAGATGTTTCATAATTATTAATTACATCCTCTATAAATAATACTCTGCCGTATAAGAGATAGCTGATGTATGAAAAAATATAACCTAAGCATAACAAAGCTGTTCCTGCGCCAATAACGTAATGATGCTCTCTTCTTTTGTTGCCTATACGGATACTTTTCCTGATAAAGTTTAGGATAAGATAGCCAAGAATAACTGCTGCCACTAATACTCCCAGTAAATTAGGAATAAAATGCGTGCTGATAAAATTAGTTTGTATATCCACACCAGCCACATTTTCGCTGTTAAAACGCTGAATCTTGAATACAGGTATAAATAACATAACTGCCACAGACGCAATAAATATAGCTACTGCCCATGTAGGCAGGTCGCTTTTAGGAATATGCTTTATTGGCTTGTCAATATGTTTTGTAACATGGTATAAAATAAACATAGGAATGCCCAACAGCAAAAATATTCCTAAAATATTTAACAGATAGATGGCAGCAATAAAAATCATGCCGTGCAACGGCAGGCCAACAATGTTTTGTGTGAACAGGCTTTTGCCTAATAAGCTGAATAATGGCTGATGGCCGGATTCCAAGCCTCCCAAATATATTTCTGCCTGCTCCAATCCAAGTGAATACGGCACAATATAAACAAAAATCTCTGTTACTATGAACGCAGTGCTGATGAAAGCCAATCCCAGAAATGCAGTCTTATGAAATCTGAATAATTTAAAGAATCGCCTGTAGCCAATTTCTACAGCGCTTTCAGATTCTTCTAATGTCTCCCCAACATTTGCTTTATGATGATGTTTAAGAGCTATCGCCATTAACACTAATGCAATAACTATCATAACAACACTGTCTATTACTATGGTAAACCATTCCATTGCAAGCTGGTATATTGCAACATAGAATATGCCTAATAAGCCAAACATCACTATAAACTTCCAGACAGAAGCTAAAGTTCCTTTGCTGTTTGCAGGCTTGAGTATTAATGAGACTAAGCTTAGTTCATTTACTATGATCTTTCGTGACAGATATAATGCTATGATAAAAAATATTACTGCGCCTATAGACAATAAAATTTCTTCTAACGCCGTAATCTGTAAAATAGCCAGCACCAGATGCGTTGACAATTCACTTTCCTTAAATGTGTTTCTTAAAGTAGCAACTGTGGCTTTTGCCAGAATCAAGAAAAACGCAAATACTAAACCGAGGTCAATATGTTTATGCTCTTCGCCAAATAATACTTTAGTAATGCTGACTTTGTATATTGTATAGCCAACTGCAATAAAACTGGTTATGTTTTTGTAAAAAGCAAGATCAGCTGGCAGCCTGCCTAAGACATCCAGGATATTTAATACCAAGAAAATAAACAATAAACTAAAGATTGAATATTTCTTTGATAAGAATCTTTTGTAGGAAGAAGTTTTTTCCGGCTCTAAAGTAGAGATTTTCCACCAGATAAATACTAATGCCAAATATCCCAATAGTTCGGTTATTGCTCTCAGATAATTTACTTTGCCGGCTACACGCGCAACATCCGGAACTATCTCCCTGACTATGGCTTCCTGCTCGATTGGGTCATCGCAGTTTATGTCAGCAATCCTGTCTATTGTGATTTTGAACTGCCTGTCTTCATCTATATCTCCTAGGTTTAGCTGGGTTAACGGATCTGCTTTCAGAACATCAAAATCAATGTCTGATTTCAATGACTTCTTTTTGAACTCTTCGTCTAATTTTGCAATTAGGCATTTAGGGATTGCGCTGAGAATGGACAAGCCTTTTGCTTTTAATGTTTTATTTAATAGTTTGACATCAATGGTAATCTCTGCCTTGCCTTCCTTGCTTATATTGTAGCTGACAGATACATTGACTACTTCCTTTGCTTTTTTAATCCGCTCTTCTTTTTCTTTTGCTCTCTTTGCTACTTCTTCTGCTGAGAGTGTTCTTGAAGAGATTTCTACTTTGAAAATATTATCTGTTATGAATTCTTTTTTTATTTCTTTCTTTAGAGTGTATGAGATAACTTTTTCTTCTCTTGGCTCTAAAGTGCCTAATGGGAATTCTATCACAGGGTCTTTTTCTATGACGTAGTATGTGTCGTCTTTTGCGAGCTCGTCTGTTGTTTTTATGATGTCTTTTGGAATTGTTACTTTTACCTTGATATCATCAACTGTGTAGATGTCAATGTTCTTTATCGTCTCAAATACTTTTGTCGTGCCGAACAGAATTTGAGGCTCTGGATATTTTCTGGAGATGACTGAGATCTTGCGTGCTTCTGTTAAGGCTGATGGTTTTATTTCTACTGGCTTTTCTTCAATTACTGGCTTTTGCTCTGAAGAGCCTGATGGTGCTGGAGCTGGAGGAGGAGCAGCTGGAGGTATTGGAACTGCTGGCGGAGGTGTCGCTACTGATGAAGCTGTTAGCGCGCCAGCAGCGCCTCCGCTAGAGCCGCCTCCAGGGCTTTGGCTTATGCAAATATTGCAATCCCTGTTGCATTCATAAGTTGTATTTGCATTATAGTTGTTTGTTGTGCCGCATGTTTCATCAAAGTTGCATACGTTATCTCCACAAGAGTTTATGAAGAATGTTATGTTAACTGTTTTATTCACTAATCCATCATCTGCATAGAAAGTTAAGTAATCATATCCTTTTGAGCCATTGTCTGCAATTGTTAGGTTGTAGTTATTACTGAAGTTGTAAGTTAGGATGCTTTTTGGCGCTGAGAGGTTATTTATTGTGAAGTTTAATCTAGTGCCATCTGGATCACTAAATAAAGTGCTGATGTTTAAAGTCAGATTCTGTGTTCTTGTGAAGTTGTAATTGTAAAGACCTGAGTATGTCGGAATTCTATCAATAATTATTGTGTTGTTTGAGTATAAATATGGCGAATCTCCTGCGTCATCCTGCGCTTTGCAACGGAGTTGGACGTTTTTTTGAGGGGTGATGTTTGTTAGGTTGAAAGTGTTAGCTTTTGCTGTGAGGATGACGGAGTCGATGTATGCATATCCTGTGCCACTTAAAGATATCTTACCATATTTTAATCCTGCTCTAGTTAGATTTGATGACTTGCAGTATTTTATATTTGATGAGTTTATGGTTTGCTGAAGATTACCGTAACACACGTTAGTTTCATATGTAGAAGGACAATCCCAATATAAATTAACAGTTATGGTACCACTAGAAGTATATCCTTTAAAGCAAACATCATAATCATAATTACTTATATTAACAGCAAACTTTTTAGTTCCGCTGCTAGCTGTCCAATAACTTCCATCATCATACGCTAACTCAGAAACATTCACAGGCAGCGTACCTGGATAAGTAGAATTTAGAGTTCTGAATGAGCAACTATAATTTAGGCTATACTCATACACATTGCTTGCATCATTTCCTGTTGGTGTAATGTTTGTAGCTATAGTCGGAGGCTTAACTAAAGTAATGGCATTAGTTCTTAATATAGGTGAAACATACCTATTATCTGTAACTTGGGTGCTAAGGTTTATATTTTGCTCAACCACATTAGAAAAATTCCAGCTAAAAATGCTAGCATTATTCATTGTGCCATTGATTAGATGCCAGCTACTGTCATAGTAAGCATATATTCTATAGATTAATATATCACCATTTGGATCAGTGCTACCGTTTGTAGAAATAACAATATTCTGTGAAATGTTGAATGTGCCATTATTAGGGCTTAAACCAGTAGCAATCGATGGAGCATTTGTGTTGTTAATGGTTGCATTGTTTGTAAGAACTAAATAACTGGAATTATATGTGCCATCTGATGCTAAAACTCTTAATGTAATTGTCTGCGCAAAAATAGATGTTATATTCCATGCAATAGTTCCAGTGCTATTTGTGCTGTTTAAGCCACCTATGTTACCTAAGAAATAATAGTTGCTGCCATTTACATCATCATACAATGCCTCAAAGTAATATGTAAACTGGTTGTTAATGTCTGTAGTACCGTTTGCTGTCAGGTTTATTGTTTCGTTAAATATGCGTGAGCAGTTGCCTGTGTTGCATTGCAGTGCGACAGGAATGGTTGGGGCGACTGGGTGATAGATGGTTATTATTCCTGTCGAACTAGCAGTGCTTGAACTATTTGTTCCATCACTCGTCTGACATTTTACTTTTATTGTTAAATTATTTTGAAGTAGTGTAGTATTCCATGTATAGTTGCCATCATCATCTTCCTCAGATACAGTAATTATATTATTTATATCAAACGTAGGAAAATATTGAATATTATACGTTAAGTTATCATTATCAGCATCAGTTGATGCACAAGAAATATTTATTTGATCATCATAAGTACCACTGCTAGGACTAACTGTAGGCGTACTAGGTACAGAATTTAAGACATTTAATGTAAAATTAGTATTAGCAAGCTTATAAACATCCCTATTGTTGTAACATTTAGTATTCCAAAGATAGCCCCCTTTGCTCAATGTCATAGAATTAAATGTAACAATGTTGGTAGAATTTACTAATCTAATCATATATTCTCCGGTAATATCACCATTAACAGAGTTAAGGCTTCTCCCATAATCATTATTTGTGTCAATGTATATCTTATAATGATTGGCTAGTGTTCTTGTCGAGTTAAGTGTTACGTTGTTTGTCCCATTTCTAAATATAGAAGTGTTTGTAACTGTTTTTGTAATCCAGCACGGCTCAGATGAACAACTGTTAATCTCTGCATCTGTAATATTAAATTGATTATCACCGTTAAGCCAAACTATTAAATCTTGTGAGGGTGTACCTTGAGATAATACATAAAACTCAACTTGGTATATTGTTTGACCTAATGAAATATTATACAGTTTAGTTACTGTGCCCACAGTGGATTGTCCAACCTGGTGATTGTTATCACTACTCCCATCATCATCCTTTATCTCCTGCAAAGAACTAATATTCGGATTAGTAACTGTTTGGTTCGCAGCGAAACTTCCAGAGAAATTGCCATACAGCGTGCAGTTATTGATTGAATAGATGTCCTCAACGATAGACCTGAATTCTATCGCAGTATTTCTGTTTGCGACTGTGCTTCCATCTACAGGATTAGATAAATTAACTTCTGGCCTATTTGTAACATTAACAAAAATAATATTCGTGCTTAGATTTTCTCCATAGCCATCATACACTATTATTAAAAAATTTGTATATCCATAGAAATCCCTATTGCCTGTCACATTTAGGTAAGTGGTATTATAAACATTCAACAGCAAAGCACTGCCTGATTGATTCATTGAATAATTAAGGACATGAGCATCGCCATCTGTGAAATAATCATAGAGATTAATTGAGAGGTTGGTTTCTTCTTCAAACAAGCTTAGATTAGGGAGATTGCTTGCCTGTGCAGGTACTCTGTTAGTAATCGTAAAATTATCCTGAACATCTATCAAAATTCCATTGTACAGGCAAGTAATATTAAACTTCTGCACACCGACTCTTGCATTTGAGAAGTTTGTATTATAGGTATAATAATTCAGAGTGCTGTTCCAAGTCATGTTAATAGGATTAGCAATTTCATTATTTAATGTAAGAGTAATATTGCAGCTTGCATTTTGTGTAACAGCTACTATGCCTGTAGTTACATTAGTTACATTTGCATAAAAGAATGTGAAGTTTGAGTGATAAACAACAAATGAGTCGCTGGTGTCAAATATACTGATATTAATTAGTGTATTGTTGCCAGAACCTAGACTTACAGCATTTTCAGCATTAAAGGAAATGAAAGCTAAAGCTATTATAAACAATAAAAATACAAAACCTCTTTTATTCAATGTTTTTATTTTAAATCACCGCTCTTTTTTGAATGCTATCATAGCACCGCTCTTTTTTGAATGCTATCATAGACTTTCTTGGCTTCCTCTAAAATTTTATCAGGATTTTTTATCTGCTTGGATTTATAGAAGAGCAATATACTAAATACTCCACTATCCTTTTTAAGAAAAACCACTTGTGATTTACCAACCTGTTGTGTCACAATTATCTTATCATCTTCTAGTTTCTTAACAATCCTATGAATCTTCATAGGCTCTTCTCCAAGAGCTTTAGCAATACCTGTAATATGGATTACTCTATCTATGCCTGCTAAGAATTCGATTACCTTTCCTGCTGTTACTAAGTCCATCTTATATAACAATTATGTTATACCTTATTGTTATTAATTAATATATTACTATAGTGTTATCTTAGCTTATAAATCTTTTTGTTTTTATCGAGAAAAATCAAGTAAAATAATTTCTCAATTTATTACTGATAAATTACGAAAGATTTAAATATCTTAAAGCTATATTAAGCTGAAATATAAGGGTGAGCCATTGAATAAAGGAAAGACTACCCTGCTAATAGCTATCTTAGGGTGTTTGTTGGCTGTAAGCTTGGGTTTGATAGGGTTGATAGTGTATGATTTAGGTAGTTATGAGAGCGTGAGCTATAACGAAGATACTGTGGTTTCTAGTTCTGATCTAAATGTTGGTGCAGCAAATACGCAGCTAAGTGTTGAAGTTGAGAATAATGCGCAGGAGAGCAAAGAACAAAATAAAGATAAAGTACAAGAAACAATCAAGCAAGAAGATAAAGTTGATACAGCATATCTAGCAAAAGTTGAGTTGCTTGATGAGCCTGTTCGTGAAGCTGTTAAAAATCATGTATCTAAAACTAAAAGAAAAGTTGATCTTTCTGCTCCGGTTGTTACTTCTGAAGTTGCCCAGCAAGTTGTGAATAAGAGCAAAGATATCAGAGTCATTATTCTGCTTAAAGAGCCTGAGTTTAAGCAGAATGTGCTGAGCAGTTTATTGCCAGATGAGTTTGAGCTAAATGTTGAAAGCTCTGACTGGATTGCTGGAATGATTAATAATGAGAGTTTGGAGAAGTTAGAGGAGAATGTACTGGTCAAGAAGGTGATGATTGACAGGAAGTTGAAGACAGCAACTGCACAAAGCTTTCCACAGATAAATGCAGATAAAGTTACCAATTTAATGATTAATGGAATTGGTATAAATGGAACGGGGCAGAGTGTATGTGTCGTGGATAGTGGAGTGAAATGGTCACATCCAGAATTAGGAGGGGCAGGTGCTTTTCCATCTTCTAAGGTTATAGGAGGGTATGATTATTGTGGTGGTAATGGACCAGGTTGTGGAGCAATCAATGATGATCCTCAAGATGCATACGGACATGGTACAGGACAAGCAGGTATCATAGCAGCAGATGGACCAACATATAAAGGCATAGCGCCTGGCGCAACTATTGTTGCATTAAAAGCAACTGCAGATGGTGGTTTTACTTCTTATACCTCGCAAGTTGCTAACGGAGTTAAATGGTGTGTTGATAACGCAACTACATTTAATATTACAACTATATATGTTGGTTTTGTTGATGGTGCAACACCTATGTATCCAGCTGATGCAGATTGTGTTTTACAGGCAGGTGATCCAATAGTAGACCAGATTCAAATTGGCAATAGCAAAAACATTACAACAATAATTCCAAGTGGTAACAATGGAGTTAATGACAGCTTACCATATCCTGCTGGATTGGATTGTGCTATTTCTGTAGGGAGTGTAGAAGATGGCAGCGATGTTCTACCTATTAATACTATTTCTAGTTTTACTAATAAGAATGACTCAATGTTAGACCTGCTAGCACCAGGGAATATAATCAATGTATTAGACTTAACAGGAACTGGAGGAGGAACAGGTACTTCAGAAGCAGCTGCCCATGTCGCTGGCGCAGCATTATTATTAAGGCAGTATAATGAAGTTGCGTATAATAAAATACCAACTCCATCAGAAATAAGAAATATTTTCAGAGCAACAGGCATTAACATTACAGATACTGTTACTGGACAAAAATACCCGCGCATAGACATCTACCGCGCAGTCCACTACGAAACATTCCCTCCAAACATACAGTTGTTGACTGCAAACAACAGCTATAGCTCAGCAAATGCTCAAATTAATTTTAATGCAACAGACAACGAGCACGGAATTGATAGATGCTCATTGTATTTGAATGGTAAGCTGAATTTCACAAATTATGCTGCTGGCAAGAGCTGTGAAGATGACTGGGGAACGTGTAATACTGGATTGGATGATACTGTAGATGGGTGTGATGCTGGTTCAAATGTTAATTTTCAAACTGGCGGTGGCGGTGGTGTAAATAATATTTTTTTGAATGATAGTGTTATACTAGCAGGGCAACCAATTGAAGTTACGTGTCAATATGATGTATATCAGATGGAAATTCAAAGTGAATCTCCAGATAATCACGAGATGATTTCATACAATAATGGAAGTGGTGTCTGGCGAACAATCAACCAGACTAATTTATCTGGCGATAATGTGCAGAATGTTACAATTACATTTGTGCCTGATAATGTAGTTGGTACACAATACTTTAGATGCTCTGCATTGAGTAATGGACCAATACTTAATAATTGTGCTTATGAGAATACTAATCCTACAAATAAAGATTTGCACGACAACGACGACATCTCATTCACAGTAACTAATGATGAGTTATCAGCAAATGAAATTCAGGAAGGAATTAATACATTTGGGATGAATCTAAGCAATGGAACTTATAATTATTCAGTTGAGTGTTATGATGATAGCACAATACCTAATAGAAATGTATCAGATATATATTGGCTTAATGTAGATGCAGATTCACCAATAGTAAAGCTAGAATCTCCAGCTAATAATTCCTTATTAACAGCTAACCCAGTTGTGTTTAATTATAATGTGACAGATGCAACAACCAATGTTAGCAACTGTACTTTATTCCTAAACAGCACAGCAAATCAAACCAATACAACTGTGTTAACAGAAGTTACCCAGAACTTCACATTAAATCTTGCAAATGGCAATTATAACTGGAGCGTTAAGTGCTATGATTATGTGAATAATTTGGGCTTTAGCGCAGAAAATAATTTCAGTATTAATACTCCGCCTACTTGGAATCCTGTTCCTAGTGATAGGCCAAACCTAGAATTAGGGAACGCATTTAGCTATGATGTTGATGCAGTTGATAGCGATGCTCTTGTTTACGCAGTCAATGATACAGTTAATTTTACAATTAATTCTGCAACTGGGTTAATAGAGAATAATACTTTCTTAGCTATTGGCACTTATAATTTAAAAGTTAATGCCACGGATACTGTTAATAATTTTGTTGAGAAAGAGTTTAAGTTTAGCGTTGTTGACACAACACTGCCAGTATTCACGACAGGAGTAACAACTCAGACAAAAGAGTTTGCATTGGCCGGTGTTTCACAGAACATTGCAGCAACAGATGCAGCTAGCATAACTTACTCAGTCAATGACACTAATTTTAGCATTAACGGTGCAGGCCTGTTGATAAATGCAACGCAATTAGCTGTTGGAATTTATAATTTAAAAGTCACAGCGACAGACGCTAATAACAATGCTGCAATAAGTATTGGAGTTATTACTGTTTCTGATACAATTGTTCCTGTATTCACAACAGGAGTTGCATCACAGACAAAAGAATTTGCATTACAGGGAGTAAGCCAGAACATTGCAGCAACTGATGCAGCAGTTGTAACTTACTCAGTCAATGACACTAATTTTAGCATTAACGGTGCAGGCCTGTTGATAAATGCAACGCAATTAGCTGTTGGGATTTATAATTTAAAAGTAACTGCGACAGACGCCAATAACAATGCAGCAACGAGTGTTGGCGTGATAACTGTTTCTGATACAATTGTTCCTGTATTCACAACAGGAGTTGCATCACAGACAAAAGAGTTT
>JACPBN010000065.1 GCA_016180275.1 Candidatus Woesearchaeota archaeon | reverse complement strand
GCAAGATATGTTGATAAGTTGTGTCTCCTCTACTCTGGGTTCAGTCTTTTGCTTATCAACTTAGCCTTTCTTTGTGACTATTAGCATGCTTACTTGCTTGCGACTGTCCGACCATTCTTAGCAGGATTATTTGATTTGTGTTCGTCAAACATTGGCAGCCTCAACTGCTTTTTTTGAGCTAAACAAATACAGTTTTTTTATTAAAACCACAAACTATATATAGGTATATTTACTTATAATTTTGAGGGTAAATGATTAAAAAAAATACAATAAACAAAAAAAGATAATAACTGGGAAAATATTAAAAACGATAAATAATCAAAAATGGCAAAAAAAACCGAACAAAAAAAACCAGATAAAAAATCAGATGAGCAGAGCTCTCAGCCAGATATTGTCACAGGAGAGACATGCCCTATGTGCATGCAGAAGACTGCTACGCTGAGCGAGCATTCAGTTGAGGTACCTTATTTCGGCAAAATATTTGTGTTCTCATTAATCTGCACAAATAAAGGCTGCAATTATAAGATTGCAGATGTTGAAGCAGAACAGCAGAAAGAGCCCTGCAAGTATACAATTGAAGTGGATAAGGAAGAGGATATGAAGATTCGTTTTATCAAGAGTTCACAGGCAACTGTCAAGATTCCGCATATGGCAACAATAACACCAGGGCCTGCTTCTGATGGGTATATTTCTAATATTGAAGGCTTGCTTAATCGTGTTAAGGATCAAGTAGAATCTGCTAAGGATGATGCAGAGGATGAAGAAGACAAAAACAAAGCAAAGAATCTGCTGAAGAAATTAATTCGCGTCATGTGGGGGCAGGAGAAATTAAAGATAATTGTTGAAGATCCATCTGGCAATTCTGCAATCATCAGTGAGAAGGCTGTGAAGAGCAAGCTGTAATCTGCACTAAAATTTATCTTAAGGAAATAATTTCTAATCTTATCTTATTCTTATCCTAATTCATCAATCAATCTCTTAATTCTTCTTTCAATCTCCTAATTCATCAATCAATCTCTTAATTCTTCTTTCAATCTTATCTCTTATTTCTCTGAATTTCCCAACTGATTTTCCAGCAGGGTCTTCCAGATTCCAATCAATTGTTTTTTCAGCTGGAGTTATGGGGCAGCCTTTTATGCAGCCCATTGTAAAGATTTTATCCGCATTTTTTGCCATCTGCATTGTAAGCAATTTTGGCTTGTTTTTAGAAATATCAATATTCATTTCTTTCATCACAACAATGGCATTTTCTCTGATTTTACTCGCAGGAGAAGTGCCTGCGCTGATAGCAATGTGCTTTTTGGTCTCTTTGACCTTTTTTGTTTTGTTATCGGTATTTTTAGCCTTATTTATATAATAATTAAAGAATGCTTCTGCAATCTGGCTGCGGGCAGAGTTTTCTGTGCAGACGAATAGGATATATTTCATGTTCACTCGTCCATCTCAATTATATTATAAGCCAAAACAGCCAAGATTGCGCCAATTATAGGTGCTAGTAAATAAACCCAGAGAAAACTAAAGTTTCCGCTAATCAATGCAGGGCCAAAAGACCGTGCAGGATTCATGGATGCGCCAGAAATAGGGCCACCAAACAAAGCATCTAATCCAACTGTTGTTCCAATTGCCCATCCTGCAAATTGTTTATATGCCATCTTGCTGGTAGAAGATCCAAGTATAACAAACATTAGGAAAAACGTTAATACAATTTCTAAATAAAGAGACTGCATATAATTTCCGTCTTTAGGCAAAGTTGTTCCAATAAAAGAGTCTCCTCCGATAATTATTAAAACCAATATACATGCAAAAATTGCCCCTAACAACTGTGATATTACATAAGGCAGAACTTGTTTCTTATCAAATTTTTTACCAAACCATAAAGCGATAGTGACTGCAGGATTAATATGGGCGCCTGAGATGTGCCCTATTGCATAAATCATAACAGCAACAATAAAACCGAAAACTAAAGCAACTCCTACATCTCCAAGAACTCCTGTCTGGGCATTAACGACAACTGCGCCAGTGCCTGCAAATACTAATGCAAATGTTCCAATAAATTCTGCTATATATTTCTTAATTGATTTGTTCATTTTTACTCTCCTATATCTCACCGCATTATATGATAGCATTCAGTGTATAATAACTTATTGCACCAATAATAGCTGCCATAGGTATTGTCAGTATCCATGCCCAGACAATGCGGAATGTGACATTCCAACGCACTGCAGATAATCTTTTAGAGCTTCCTACTCCTGAAATCGCGCCTGTGATTACATGCGTTGTGCTGACCGGAATGCCTAGATGAGTAGCTAGGAAAAGACTTACTGCGCTTGCGCTCTCTGCACATACTCCGTCGATAGGCCTTAATTTTGTGATCTTTTGGCCCATTGTCTTGACAATTCTCCAGCCGCCGCTTAATGTTCCGAGGGCGATAGCTGCCTGCGCACTCAAAACTACCCAAAAAGGGATATAAAAACTGCTGATAAATCCTGCTGAAAACAATACTCCTGCAATTATGCCCATAGTTTTTTGTGCATCATTTCCGCCATGGCCTAAGCTGTAAATAGCAGCAGACACTAGTTGTAATCGTTTAGACCATGAATTAACTGTAATAGGGCCTGTGTTCCTGTTATAAATAATCCAGTTTGCTGCAAGAATAAAAACCACACCCAATACCATGCCTATTAGAGGTGCCAGTAAAATAAAAACAAGTGTTTTAGTCCAGCCTGCAGGAATAATGACACCGAATCCTGCTTTTGCTATTGCTGATCCTGCATAACCGCCTATCAATGCATGTGAACTGCTAGACGGCAATCCCATATACCATGTGATTATATTCCATGCAATAGCGCCAATCAAGCCTCCTAAAATAACTAATGGCGTCACGACTTTAATATCAATCAAGCCGCTTCCAATTGTTTTTGCAACTGCTGTCCCAAACACAAGAAACGCAATGAAATTAAAAAACGCTGCCCATATCACTGCTAGTTTAGGCGTCAATACCCTGGTAGAAACAATAGTTGCAGTAGAATTTGCCGCATCATGCATCCCATTGGTATAATCAAATATTAATGCAAGAGCAATTGTTATTATTACTAATGTTAGCGGTTCGACCATTGTTTATTAATGTAATTTTTAATTATTACTTATTATATATTAATTATTACTTAACTGTGCTTTACAACTATGCCCTCTAATACGTGGGCAATTAACTCGCATTTGTCAGTCACAGATTCCAAGAAATCATAAATATCTTTTAGCTTGATTGCAGTAATGGCATCATCATAGCCTTTACTGTTGTTTTTGCTCTCAAGTCTTTTTTCGCTAAATAATTCTCCTAATGCCTTGTCATGGATGATATCTGCCATGTTCTCAAGCTCTTGGATTGCAATATAATGCTGCTTTACATTATCAAGTTTGGCTAATTTTACCATGCATTGATGCATGTGCTCAGTTGATTTAACTATGATATTTCCCAAATCATGCATATGCCTTGTGGAAGAAGCAACATTATAGATGAATAATCTTTTTGCTGCGAGATCAATATAATCAACAACATCATCCATATATGCAGCAAGCTGATGAATGTCTTCTCTGTCTAGGGGAGTAATAAATGTCTTGTTTAATGTATTTATTATATTGTGCGTTATATTGTCTCCTTTTGTTTCAATCTTATGGATATTGTCCACATATTGCCGTCTTTGATGCTCATTTAATGAATCATATTTTTGCAGAAACTCTTTTAGCATATGGGCTGCCTGTAGAATATTATGCGATTGGCCAGCAAGCATATCAAAAAACTTTCTTTCTTTTGGCATAAAAAAGCTTAAAACATTTTTCATAGTGTCTCAGATTATCTGTACTAATATAAAAAGTTATTGAAAGACTAAAAAACTATTATTTGTTTAGCTAATGTGATAAAACTCTATAAAAGCGGCGGCGACTGCCGACGAACACTCTTTATGTTGATGAAAAAGTTGCTCCTCCTCTACGAATAGTTAATGGTAGTGATAATGGCAAAGCATTGCGTGATGTGTTTATGAACGTGCAGTTAGATAGCATTGCCCGTCGCAACTTGGCTTGTTTATATTTATTTGTGTTCGTCATAAAATGGCAATCGCCACCGCTTTTGAGGTTGTTATAGCTAAACAAATACAAAAAATATAGATAATTCTGGAGGATATATAACAACTTGCCCAGAATTATCTAATAAGACAATTTCGAAAAAAAGTCATATAAACCACGGAATTGCCTATAT
>JACPBN010000064.1 GCA_016180275.1 Candidatus Woesearchaeota archaeon | reverse complement strand
TAGGAGTAGAGGAGAAAAAACTCTTCGCTGATACATGAGAGTGTTCGTCGGCAGTCGCCGCCGCTTTATAAGAGATTATTACACTAGCTAAACAAATACCATCATTTCTATAACCAGCTTATTTTCCTCAGGATGCAAGTAAGTTTCTATAAGCTTAATATGCAATATGTTTGAGAATTAAAGCTTGATGTCAGACTAAGGTTATAACAAGAATTAGTTAATTAATGTCAAATGCGGGAATTAAAGTGAGAATCACATAACATTTAAATACAACAAGCATAACTCTTTGCAGCTAATGCATAATATTTTATTTGAGTGGGTTGAAAAAAGCTAATTCAGTAAGAGAAATTAGTAGAGAAAGAAGGTTATTATTGTTAATATATTGTTAATAATACCAAGGGGTGTTTTAAATGGCTAAAAAAAAAGAAGCTAAAAATAATAAAAAATCTGGTTCTAATGAAGAATTTAATTTATATCAGGTTGCTATGGGGCAGTTTGAGAAAGCAGCTGATTTAATTAAACTAAATCCTGTTGTCAATACTATTCTGAGCCAGCCAAAAAATGAAATTATAGTTAATTTTCCAGTATTAATGGATGATGGCAGCTATAAGCTATTTAAGGGATACAGAATCCAGCACAATAATGCTCTTGGCCCGTATAAGGGAGGCATCAGATTCCATCCAGAAGTTGCGTTGGATGAAGTTAAGGCACTGGCTGCATGGATGACCTGGAAATGTGCGCTAGTTAATATTCCATTTGGAGGAGCTAAAGGCGGTATTAAATTCAGGCCATGGGAACATAGCCAGAATGAAATGATGCGCATTACAAGGAGATTTACATTTGCATTAGGCAATAATATTGGCCCAGAATTTGATATTCCAGCGCCTGATGTCGGCACTAATGAACAGATAATGGTTTGGATGATGGACACATACGTCAGCTTAAGAAATACAAGCGAAGCGCATGCTTCTAAGCATATAGTTACAGGCAAAAGCTTGTCATCGGGAGGAAGCCTTGGAAGAAAGAAAGCAACTGGCCAAGGTATTTTTTACATGATTGAACAATGGGCAAAGGATAATAAGGTTGATTTAAGCAAAACTACTTTCTCTGTTCAGGGATATGGTAATGTAGGCAGTAATGCTGCAATGATTTTAGCAAAAACAGGAGCTAAGCTTGTTGTCGTACAAGACCATAAAGGATGCATCCATAATAAAGACGGCATAAATGCAGTAAAGCTCGCTGAATATGTTAAAAATAATGGTTCAGTTGATGGGTTTTCTGGAGCAAAAAAATTCGGCAAGAATGATTTCTGGAAAACAAAAGTGGATATCATAATCCCTGCTGCGCTTGAAAACCAGATAATACCTAAAGTTGCAAACTTAATAGATGCAAAATTAGTGGTTGAAGGGGCAAATGGTCCGACTTCCAAAGATGGCGAAGAAATTTTGCTGAAAAAAGGCATAACTGTGCTGCCAGACATTCTTGCAAATTCAGGCGGCGTAATTGTAAGCTATTTTGAATGGGTGCAAAATAAAAAGAGCGAGCACTGGGACTTAGAGGAAGTTGATTTTAAGCTCAAGAAATTAATATTAAGGGCATATGAAAAAACCCGCGACAATGTAAAGGAATATAAGACAGACTGGAGAACAGCTGCTTATATTGTTGCATTAAAACGATTGGAGAAGATTTACCTTGAGAGAGGAATATTCCCTTAATAAGCTAACTGGATTTTACAAATTCAACATTATCTAAATCAGCGAAGCTTTGATCACCTGTAAGAAACTTTAGATTTAATCGTTTAGCGATGACATAGCCAACTGCATCAGGGATAGAAAATTTTCTTTTTGCATATTTTATTTTAAGTTTTGTAGTTTCTTTGATATCTTCTATAGAAAAACTAACAGCATATTTTGAATATTCATCTAAAATCGTATCTGCTACTTGCTCATCAAATATTCTTGTAATATGCAAATGCAACTCTACTAGATTAAATATTGAAACAACTGCATTAGATCCCTTATATCTTGCATAATTAGGGCTTCCTTTAAGAATTTCGATTATTGCATAAGTATCAAAGAAATAAATTTCTTTATTCATCCCAATTACCTGCTCGCATATCTTTCATAATCTGCGTAGTGGAAGTTTTCCATCCCTTAAGCAACCCAAATGTTTTTTTTATAGGACTATCATCCTCAAGAATTATAAAATTAATCTTTTTGTTTTCTTTAAGATGCAAGGTCTCTGCAACTTCCTTCGATATAGTTAAACCTAGTGAATTTCCCCATTTTCTTACTACAGATTGGCATTCTATCATTTTAACCTCCTTAATATAATTAAGTATAACTAAAATAATATAATTAAGTATATAAAACTTGCGATAAATTTATTGTAAGTTCATGCAAAGGTATAAATAATAGAATATTCTAACTTTTGGATTATGCTGGAAATTGAGAAGAACGAATCTGAAAAAAGAGTTAAAGTTGAATACAGGTATGACACTAACAGCTTATATGGCAAGATATTGGGCAATGGATTTATATTTGCTTCTCTGCTGTTAGCAGTAGTTGTAATCCGAAGCAACAATTATAATGGCCTGATATTGGCAGGAGCAGTATGGATTATAGGATTGCTAATTTTAAACATGGAAAAATATTACAAAGAAACTTTTATTAAGATGGTTATAACAGAGCAATCACTTACATATTCAATTATCAGAAACAATGAAGCTATTAAAAAGTTTGATATCATGCTAAAGGATATTGAGGACATTTATCTGAAATACCGCAAAATTTTCTCGCCAGGAAAGCAAAATGGCATCTTTAGATGGCATAAAGCAGGCTATTCATTTGCTGTATTTAGCGGAGGCAGGTTATTTGAGTTGTTTAGGGATTCTAATTTTAATGACCATCTGCATTACACAATTGACCTAAAAAATCTTTTTGAGCTCACAACTGGCCAAGAAGTAAAGATTTTGGATAAAGATGTTGATAAGGAATTACTGCAGTAGCTGAATGCTTTTGAAGTATAAAATAGCGCCGCATTAAACTGATAAATTGTTGATTGATCAGCATAATTTTTAAATAAACAAGGATTATTTTCAATAAAATTAAAATATTTACGTAAAAAATTATTTCAGATATATAACATGGTAATCATAAAAACCTCACATATAAAGCTGCCAAAAGTCCATCAGATTAAAGTAGATGGCAGGATGACAGCCAACCAATTAATGGTTGAAATGGGAAAATCTGGTGTCATGGGCGCAGGAAGATTGGCAAAAGCAGTTGATATATTTGAAGAGATGCTTGCTGGCAGAAGAAAAAATGATAAGAACAGTAAAAAAGAGAATCAAAATTCAAAAGAAAAAGATAACTGCAGGATATTTCTAGGCGTTGCAGGAGCAATGGTTCCTGGCGGAATGAAAAATATTATCATTGATTTGTTAAAAAATGATTATGCAGATGTTCTTGTTGTGACAGGAGCAACTTTAACTCATGATATGGTGGAAACACTTGGATTTAGCCATTATCAGGGCTCTGCAGATGCTGATGACAAAGAATTATTTAAGCAAGGCATTGACAGGATGTATGACAGCTATATGCCAAGTGCGGTATATTCGCATTTGGAAGATTTCTTCCGTGAAAATATTGAGGATATTAAAAAAGCAAAGAATATTAAAGAGTTTCTGAATGTGCTTGGCAAGCTTGTATCTAGAAAAAACTGCGAATCAATACTTGGAACTTGTTATGACAAAAAGATCCCATTATTCTGCCCAGGCATAGCTGATTCTGGCATTGGGCTGATGGTTTATAATTTGCTTGCTTCTGGCAAAGAGAGCAATAAAATAAAAATAGATGTATTTGATGATCTGAGAGAGATGATGGATATTGCCTGGGAGACTAAGAAAGCAGGCGTGATTTATGTTGGCGGCGGATTGCCTAAGAATTATATCCAGCAGGCAATGCAGCTTTCTCCTAATCCTGCTGTTTTTGGGATACAGATTACAATGGACAGGCCAGAGCATGGAGGCAGCAGCGGAGCCAGTCTTGTTGAAGGAATTTCCTGGGGTAAGATGAAACCTGAAGGTAAGTTTGTTGATGTGATTTGTGATGCGACTATTGCTTTGCCAATTATTCTGGCTGCGGTGAAGGAAAGAGTTGAGAATTAAATAATGTGTATTTGTTTAGCTATAACAACTACAAAAGCAGTGGCGACTGCCAATATTTGACGAACATAATTCCACAATAACCAAATTCCACAATAACCATACTAAGTTGCGACGGGCAAGAGCAGATAGTTAAACATTACGTAACATAACTCGCAATACCTTCCTAGTATCACATCCACTATCTGAGCGTAGAGGAGGAGCAACTTTTTGATTAGCATAGCCAATGTTCGTCGGCAGTCGCCACCGCTTTAGAGGATTTTATTACACAAGCTAAACAAATACAATAATGTTGTTTAGAGGATTATAAATTAATTGATGGACAATAAACCTACAACTGTTTTAAATCTGGTTCAAGTGAAGCTGTAAGCTCATAATTTGCTCTTTTCTTATACATAACTGTTAGAATTTTTTCAGCAAGTAATGTTAATTGTGATTGGGTTAGAACCATAGGTGCAATAACTTGATCATTGCCCTCATTCTGTTGAAAATAAAAGGTTATAGCAACTTGATCTAAAGCCTTGCTGCTAACCTCAATGGCAGTTGCATGTGAGCCATCTATTGTTTCACGTAAATAAGTTCTTGAATCCGGATTCTCTGCTTTAAACTGAAGGATAAGTTCCTTTGCTGTATCACGAACTGCACCCAAAAACGAATCTTGAATAATGTCAGGAAGATATCTAACATCTATCTGTTCTGTATCATCAGGAAGCTCTTCATAATCTGCCCCAAATACAGAAATATTTGTAACTGCATAGACAGGCTCACTTGAAATTAGATAGTTTTCAAGCTTTCTTAATCTAATTTCCAGGTTATATGATCCAACAACATCTGTTTCAATTTCAATATATCCAGAGCCTTCTTCTTCAGGTTGTGGAAATGTATTAATATTATTAAGAACCCTGCCTAAGTCTGTAATTAACAGCCTGGATACTTCTTGCAAATTCTGCGGCAAAAACTGCCTAAAACTTCCATCATCTTCATATAGCAAACAACCTAACATGAAATCCAGATTTTTGGCAAGAGTTCTCCTTCCTAAAATTATAAAGTAAGGATTAGTTTCTTGCCCTGATGAGATTTGAGAATATACTTTAATCTCGCCGTTTATATTTACTTCAATCACTTTGTATTGTTTATACCCTTCAGCACATGGAGGATCAGTTTTAGTAGTATCATCTCCAATAATAGAACAAGTTTCTACCCTAAAAACATATCTTTCATTAATAGGAGTATTTTCATGAAATTCTGCTGCATTAGCCAGAGATAACCTTATATTTTCAGCAACTGCTTCCAGCCATACTTTTTTATTTTCAGGATTAGAAGCAGTATCTTTCAATGATACCCAATTAAGGATATAACAATTATCCCAATAATTTATTACACTAAGTTTGAAAGTATATTGGCCATTTGAGAGGCTAACTGTTGCCGGCTCTATACTATCCATTATTGCACATATTGTATCAGTTGGATAACTAGGCATGTCTTCTGACTGCATTATCTTATCCAAATCTTTGATGAATTTAACTGCCAAATCTGTCATTTTAATTTACTATTGCTAAAGATAATTATACGATTTAAATTTTTATTTAATGCTTATCAGTTTTATTAATAATGCGTATTAGTTTTATTGTATTTGTTTAGCTACACCAACATCAAAAGCGGTGGCGACTGCCATTATATGACGAACATAATTCTACAGTAACTGTGGTAAGTTGCGACGGGCAAGAC
>JACPBN010000045.1 GCA_016180275.1 Candidatus Woesearchaeota archaeon | reverse complement strand
AACTGTCTTAGTGCTCTGCGTAAGTTCCTTGAATTCTATTTCAGAAAAATTATTATTGCGCTCTAGATATTGCTTTCCATAAGCATCTGAAAATATATTATTGCCATTTACAAAAGCGGCTAATTCACCTGAATTCTTATTAGATATACTTTCAGAAAAAATACCCCAGTTATCATTTAGTGCAGCATTTGCTAAACTAAGTATTGAAATAGCCAATATAAAAAGAAGCAAGATTTTGGTTGATTTTTTATCCATTTTTTACCTCCCTGTTCACATCACCCCCATCTACTTAGTCGCATTAATAAGCGTTCCAACCT
This sequence comes from Candidatus Woesearchaeota archaeon, assembly GCA_016180275.1. GTDB lineage: Archaea > Nanobdellota > Nanobdellia > Woesearchaeales > UBA10200 > UBA10200. Next base: position 21,948 of record JACPBN010000045.1, on the reverse strand, counting down.
GTGACCTTACTTGGCTATATGTCAATGTTGAATTCTCCCAGACATATATGCTAGGCAGTATCTGCCTGAAATAAGTGAACACGTCACTGTCCAGAATATAGTTAAAGAACCATCTTTTGCTGCCAGACGAAGCTACAACATCAAACCTTGTCAGGTTCTGTGTACCGTCTGCATATCTTACATACACTTGTTGTGAGGTATAAGTTACTGGATTACTCAGCACAGCATCTGTAACTCCAGCTAGTATTGCAGAAGTGGCATTTGTAGGAAGATCACCGCCTGTAAGATTCATTGTAATTGTAGTAGTATTTTCATTACCTGTTGAATCCTGGCAAGCTAAGTACGCATAATCAGTGCCGCCTAAAATTAAAGCATCATCCGTGCCTAGTGTGCAAGTTAGGCTTGTTGAACCCATGCCAGAAGTGCAGTTTCTTGTACCAGACATAGTTGTATAATTGTTACTTGCATCATCTGTCCTGCAGTTAGCGTTTTCATTTGTAGTAATGCTAAATGTAGGTGTTGTATCATCTGTTGGGCCGCACGTAGATGAAGTACAGTCTTGTCCGCCTTCTGATGTAAAGTTTACCAACGTAATAAGAGGCGCAGTTGTATCTTGTACTGGCTCATTTGCTATTGTGCCATTCCAGCATGAGACATTTCTATAGTATTGTCCTTCAGTTGTTTGGCTTTGAAATCTTATGGTACTGAAATCATTTGCTATTGTCGCAGGAATACCTGTTGCAGTTGCATTTGTACTTGGTGTTGCCACATCAATAATCATAGTATCATACAAATCATTGCTATTGTTATAAGTTAAATAAATCCTATACCATTTATTGACAGAAATAGCCATTAAATCAGTCCATGTTTGACTAGATTTATATTGATACTGACTATTAAGTCTTGCACCTGTTTCTACAGTGAAATCAGTACCAGTAGAAGATAAATAAGTTCTTTGGCCTGAATTTAATGTGCTGTAATTAATATCATAAGCACATGTATATGTCTGTGCTGCACTGGACTGATAAATAGTTATTTTTTCAGGCAAGTACCTACATTTCCTGAAGTGCCATTAAGATAATCAAATGCCTGATATAAATTATAATTGACTGCAGAAGCAAAACTGCTTAAAACAGCAACAAATAATAAATATAAGATTATTGTTTTGAGATTTAGCTGTGTTTTCATTGTGCAGCCTCCTTTACAAGCTCCCATTTCTTTTTGAAGCTCTTATCGCGCTGCACCTTAAAGCAGACTCCGTTTACAGTCTTGGTCTCAAGCTCAAATCCTGCAAGGCTGTTTGCTTGCGTGATTTTAATACAATCATTTTCTTTTTCAACTAAATAGCATGATTCTCCTGACTGGCAGATGCCATCTCCATTGCCATCAAGCTTAGAATCGCAAATTACAGAATTTCCTACCTGCTTGCATTCAAACTTATTGCCAAGATAATCAAGCACAAGATTTTTTACACCATGCCTGTCTGGACATTCTCCTGATACTCTTCTGTGCCTTGCTGAACTGTTACATTTGCATAGGTATTATTCTCCTCAATATATACTTCTTGTGTAATATAGGCTGGTCGCTGTTTTGTAACAAGCTCATAAACAGGCTCTTCTTCTGTATAAGCAACAACTGTATTGACGCATTGCTCTTTCTTCTGCACGAATAAAGAGGTATTAACTGCATACACTATGCTGATAAAAAGCAGAAATAATATAGCAACAATTAATTTTTTGTTCATTGATACCAACCCCCTTAATATTTAGTTTTATCAGTAATTCTCGTAAATTTAATGCAATAAATTGTAACTACTACCCCCCCCCGATAATGACAATATTTAAACAGAAAATGCTTTGCGTTATATAAAGATTTAGAATGACTTAATAATGACAAATACTAAAATTTGTATTTACTCCTCTTTCCCAATCACCCTGAACTCCTGCCCGTGCAGCCCTTTTCTTTTTGTCGGCTTTGACATTGCTTTCCATGATTTTCTCACAACATTAAAGACCCTGCCCATCAATCCGATAGGAATGTGCTCAATTGTCCTGCGCATCAGCCAAGTCCTGCCAAGACTGAATATCATAAAATTGACTGCTTCAACAAGCATTCTTTTTTTTGTAATCCCGACAGGCTCATAGCCGTAGAATGTCTTTCCTTTTTTGACAAACCTGTCTTTCCATGCCAATCTTATAAAGCTGCCTCTTTTCTTGAAGTCAAGCATATGCCCATGCATTGACAATGCCTCTTGCTCAGAAACTTCCTGAAGCTCAATCAAGCCGGCTTTCTTCATCTCTTCAAGCAACAAAAGGCCTTTTTTTGTCCTTGCTGCAACAACAGAGAATCCCTGGCCAAGCTTTTCATATTTTGGATGCCATGCATCTCCCACAGATATGTCTGTAAGCTCATTTGTGAAATCGCACATATACAGAGAGCTGTTCGTGACATAGAAAGGCAGCAGATAGTTGTAATAAAATTTAGGAGTCGATAAAACCCTGCCATCTTTTAGCTCGATCCTTAGGTTTCCTGGCCACTCACCTGCACGGTATTTGATCTCTTTTACCTTATCAACATCTTTGACTCCATGCGCCCTGAGATAGCTTTCTATCGCTCCCGAGTGCATATATATCCCAGTATATAATCCGATTACATAATTTATATTTTGGAATTTGCCAAGCTGCTGAAGCTTTCTTATTGAAGCAACCTCATCTGGCAACCCTACATATGCAAGGGACTTGAATTTATCTGCTTCTGAAAGGATTGTATTCAAAGGAGTTACTACATAAATGCTCTGTGAGCTTGCAAGAACCTGCTCTTTTGTCGTTGCAATTACTGGCTTTGAAGCAAATGGCTTTTTCTTGTCTGGATTAAGGACAATTGCGCCGTTCACATATTTTTTTTCAAGCAGATAGAGCGTAACATGGGTTATGATGCCGCCGGAGCTTGAGTTTCTTCTTATCTCTTCATTTTTTGAATACCCTATAAACAGCTTCTCATAATTTCCTATAAGCCAGTTTTTTGGAAGCTTTTTGAACAAGAATTTGTTTAGCTCAGGATAATTTACTTCTCTTCCTGGGCATGCAAGATAGCTCAGCTCAGATGTCTTGCCTGCAGATGTCTTTTCAGGGATTGGATTTTTAAATGAATCTTTAAAAGAAAGTGTTTTAGACAATCCTACACAGCTTCCGCAGTGCGTGCATAATCCTGAATCTATGACTTCAAGCTTCAGCTTTTCCCAGTTTTTGTCTGACATTTTTAGGTAAATAGTTTTTTAGTTAAAGCTTAATACATAAATATTTAGGTTAGGGTTATCTTCCCATTTCTATCTGAAAGCGCATAATTTCTGCCTGCAAACTCTACATATGTTGCATTTGCATAGTAAAACACAAAATTATCTGTAGATTTTTCAAGAACGCTTACTTTGGCATCTGTAGTAAGATTATTGCACGATGCATTATTATTAGTACCGCCTAAATTACCTTTGTCGTCATTGACCAGAAGCCAATAAGTTATGTTTGCCGATTCTATCCCGACGCATTGATCTGTGATCTGCGCAACATTAAGATTATCCAAGACATCATTTTCTGCAGGTAGGAATAAAGCCATCATCTTTGAATATTTATCATTGGAAGTTAAGTATATATCATTGGTTGGAGGAGATAATTTTGAATATGGCTCTGCATCTTCTGCTGAATCTTTTATGAGAAGAGATGTCTTTTGGTCAGGCAAGAATTTGACAGCAAGTAGATTTCCGTCATTCTCGAGCAGAAGCGTATTTGAATCCTGAACTTTTTTATTAATAGTGCCTACTGTATGCCAGATCACGTTGTGCTCTTCTGCTTTTCTGCCTGCATTCTCATCTATTACAGCAAAGAAATTATTTTTAAATAGTATTGAAGTTCTTGTATTCTTCCAGTCCTGCCATGCTAATTCTGTTCTGGCATAGTCAATATATTCTGTATCTGCAAAATCAATTACATCTGCGTATTTAGGCATTGACTCGAAGAGCTTGAATTTGAATATGTCAAAGATCCTGAAAAATCTGTTGAGAATCTTCTCTTTGATATAGAATCCATTTAACCTTTCTCTCTCTATATTTTCATCTCTTACAATAGCTCTTCCTTTCGGAAGCCAGCTGCGCTCGCTCTTGACCATGTCTTCAGAAATAAAAGTTGAGCCTTTTCTTAATGTTACAAATGCATTTGGAGCTTTGTAGGAATGCCATGCATCAAACCTTAGATTTAAGAGCGCAAAGAAATCATCCTTGTCCCATCCTGCCCTGAATACGATCTTATCAGGCATGTCATAGGTTGGAAATTGTGTCAAGCCAGCAGCTGCTTTTAGGTATGCTGAGCCGGTTTGTGGCTTTTTTAGCGGCAGATTTTCGGGATTATTTTCATTATTTGCCATAATTCCTGGAGATTCAGTTAAGTTATAGCCGATAAACTGCAGTCCTGGATGGAATTCAGGCATGAAGCTTTCTAACTTTAGGCCTTTTTCCTGTGCATAGTTGTAATTGCAGTCTGCAAGCCATCTTAATTCAGGAGAATTATGGAGATATGTCCCAAGATACAGAACATCATAAGCAAGCACATCGCTGTCCGGATTATATCCAAGAGTGCCGCAGTCGCTGGGCCACTGTAGCAATAAGTGCTCAAAGCTTTTTTTGGAATTTTCATTTGAAAGAAGCTCTGGCTCTAGATATTTGGAGAAATAATATGCATTATAGATCCAGATCTTTTGATAGGTTATTGAATCATCTGCATTCTTGAAATTGCCTCTCCATAAGATTGCATTCCTTTTGGCATAATTAGCTGCCTTTGCTGCAAGCTCAGGATCTGCATCTTTGATGATCTCATAATAAACTGCTAATGCAGCAACTCCGTTTTCCTGATTCCTGTATGGTGCAGTCACAGGCTTTTGAAATGCAACTGCATAATAGAAATCGCTCCATTCGATCGTGAATGCGCGTTTTGTTATCTTAACAAACCACTGCTTGATCATGTTTTTTTCTTGTTCATCGAATAGTTGAGGATAATTTTCATCGAGATAAAGATAGTAAACACCGCGCTGCATGGCCTGGCTCTGGGAGAATTTATAGCTGTTGACAGGGCCTGTAAATCTTAAAGATGCAGCTTCTTCCAGAAGTACTTTTTTGACTTCATTTGCCTTCTCATTATTTTTTGAGATAAACAGGGCATCCATCTTTTCAGTTAGAGCTTTATCCATAGCAGCTGATTCTGAAGCAGGCATTTTAAATATAGATTGAAACCCAAAAAGCAATACTATCAATATTGATGCTGCTAATAATAGCAAAGCCGCCTTATTCAATCTGCTTAATTTCCTGATCCTGTTTAATGTTTTTTTTAGCATTTTAGTTCTTAATATTGCGCAATTGGTTTTAAAGTATTTGTTTAGCTTTAATGTGTAAGCAGTTGAGGCTGCCGACGAACACTGGCAAGATATTTTGATAAGTTGTGTCTCCCAAATTTTACGAAAATTTGATAAAAGTGTGCAGCATAAAGCTGCACTAACGAATGTAGTTTTTCTTTTTGACTACTCGTTGCCTTACTCGTTTGCAACCGCCCTGTTTTGCAAAATCGTTCGTTGATGGCAACTTCCTTAGTAAAGCTCGGAAAAGCTAGATGCCCACCAGAGCGATTTTCAAAAACCATTCTTAGCAGGATTATTTAATTTGTGTTCGTCAGATATTGGCAGCCTCAACTGCTTTTTTTGTACTAAACAAATGCTAATCTTTCAGTTTCTAAAGCTTTTTTGCAGCTTTGTGTGCAATTACTGCTGTACCTATGCCAAATATCAATATAAGTTGGATCACCCTGTATAAGAATATGGCTGCTGTTGCTGCATCTGATGGGATCCCATATAAGACATATAGGCCGATATAGCTCAGATCAGCAACGCCCAAGCCTAACGGAAGAGAGCTTATTATTGCAATTATTATAGAGATGCCCATTATCCCAAATATCACAAAAAAGCTCAATGACATCCCAAAGCCTGCGAGCAATGACCGCAACAAAAGCACTTCCAATGACCAGATTATTACGCTTATTATGAGTATTTTAGAATATCCAAAGAAATTATTCCTGATCGAGTAGATGCTCTCATACAGCAATCTTAACAGCTTCAGGATCTTGCCTAACAGCTTGAGTTTATTGGTTTTGTTAACTTGCTTGGATGCAAAAGAAAATCCTTTTTTTACTAATTTCCTTGCCGTAAAGATAAACAAAAAGCCTAGTATTATGCAGAGCAGAAATAAAAGTGAAAATATCTTAAGTGCAAAAGAGACATAAGATATTTTTGCAGAAAAGAATGAAAGGAATATTGCTGCAACGATCAATATAAGCACATCAGGCAGCCGTTCGTTGAGCCAGCATGCAGTTGACTGCGCAAGTGTGCTATGAGATGATTTTGATATCATCTTTATCTTGTAAAGCTCTCCTAACCTTGCAGGTGTTGAAGTGCCAAGCAATATGCCTATGGAATTTATGCTAAATGCCTCTTTAAAGCCTAGAGTTTTTTTGCAGAAGATACTACTTAATATAGAGAGCCTGTATGCCTTGATAAGGTATATGATAAAGCCGATAGCAAGAGCAATCATAAAATACAGTATATTAAGCTCTTTCAGCTGGGAAATTATTTTGGAAGGCCCTATGTAATAAATCAATGCAATAAAGACTGATGATAACAAAAAAAGTATAATAATAATTCTTTTTATGCTGAGCTTGTTGGTTGCCATTTTTATGATAGATTTTTTGTATTGGCCTGTTATTATCATGTTATAAAAGAGATGTACAATGATATATTAAGCCAGAGATTCATTATAGCTATACTGGCTATGAGAAAAGTTTTTAAAGCTTTTGGTAATATGAATTGTATAGATAGATGAATATAGATTAGATGCGTCATAACATGTCTGTATAGCTTATATTAAAATTATATATAAAGCGATTTGGAGCAGCTATTGAAAATGAGAAAGACAACGCTTAGTGTGCTAGTGCCTGCATATAATGAAGAGCAGTTGATTGAGGAGACTGCCTTAGGGCTATTAAAAGAATTGAAAGCATTAAGGCATGCCCTGAAATCTTTTGAGATAATAATATGTGATAACGGCAGCACTGATGATACAAAAAAAATTGCTGAAAAATTATGTGCCAAGCATAACGAGATAAAGTGCATCTCGACTATAAGGAAAGGTTTTGGAATTGGTATCCGAAAGGGTATTGAAAAAGCATCTAATGAATGGATAACATATGCTCAGGCAGATGGAGAATATGACAAGAGCTTTATTCCCCGTGCTTTATCAGTTATCGGCAGGTTTGATTTTATAGTTGCATCAAAGCATTTAAACAGAAAACACCGCGGATCAAGCATGCTCAGAAACATTTTAAGCACATCATTTTCATTAATACTAAAAATAAGTATGCATGTTACAGATGCTGGCTCTTCAATGATGTTTAAAAGAGACTGGATAAAGAGGATTAGCAGCAGACTCCAGAATGAAGATTTCAGCTTCCAGTTAGAGTTATTGTATTATGCTCTCAGAGAGGATTTAAGGATTAAGGAAGTGCAAATAAGCCCTTTTATCAGAAACCGCTATAGTAAGAGGATCAATGTATTTAGGACAACCATATCATTCCTATGCAGTTGCATAAAATATGGGATATTATGGAGGGTCAATAGGATTTTAGGTGTACAGAGATGAAAATGCAAATTGATCTGTTGATGCCCTACATCTCAGAATTTCGATGTTTTATGTCCCAACGATATGCAAATTTCTTGGCTCTTTCTTCTTCAAACATATTATAAAGCTCAATTATCCTTTCTCGCTTTAGCTTATCATTTACTATGATAACATTATCAAGGTCATCTTTTGTAAGCCCGCCTCTTTTATTCATCGTTAGCTTTGAAAAATCCATATCTTCGCTTACTTTCCCGTTCTGGATCGCCCAATGCCACAAAGGCGTGCCAGGAAATGGGACAAGGATATAAGCGCCAAACTTGTCAAGATCCAGTTTCTTGACAAATTCGAATGTTTCCATAATCTCTTCTTCAGTCTCATCTGGAGAGCCTATGATAAATGTTCCGCCTACTTTGAACCCATGTTTTCTGCATAAGCCTACTGCCTTAATGCCAAGCTCAGGTGTAGTTGAGCCATATTTGAGGTATTTCAGTATACGCTGAGAGCCAGACTCAAACCCAAAATCAACATGAGTTACATTCATTTTTTTTAATAGCTCGCATAGCTCATCATCAAATACATTTGTTCGTGAATATACCCCAAATTCCACTTTTTCATTGATTCTTTCCTTGACAATAAGATCTACTATGGATTTCAGCCTTCTTTTGTCAAATGCAAATAAGTCATCATAAATGCGAATAAGCTTTACATCATAATTTTCAATCAAATGTTTTATTTCATTGATAACATATTCAGGAGAGTTATAGCGCACTAGTTTTCCCCAAAATGCTGTTGAAGCGCAATATTGGCAACGGTATGGGCACCCCCTGGAGGTAAACATGAATGTCCCACGTCCCATCCTGTCACCGAATATATTATGGTCCTTTAGATAATATTCCATATCTATCAGGTCCCTAGCAGGAAAAGGCACTGTATCCAGATTAACTATTTGTGGGCGTTTTTCTGTAATTATAAATTTTCCTTGTGCATCCCTGTACACTATCCCCTTTACCTGAGATAACTTTGACAGATCAAACCTAAGCCCATTATCCCTTAAGTGCAGCACAAGCTCCTTAAATGTTTCCTCCCCCTCACCAATAATGCCAACTTCACATCCATTAGGCAGATGGCTTGGTAGATTAGAGATGTGATGTCCGCCCATGATGATAGGCACATTTAGAATCTCTTTGAATTTGCTGACCCATTGCTTAACATGATTGATATGAGGACTTAAGGAGGTTATTCCTATTAAGTCAGGAGCAAATTTCTGTATTTCACTAGCATCCCACTGCAGCTGGAACAATATCTTAAAGTTCACATCTGGAACATATGCCCTGACATACGCCGCAAGATATGTGAGTGAGAGATTAGGTTCATCTTGTGCAGCTGGATTAGACGCATATAATAAGATATTCATTTTTACGCTCTTGCATTATTTAGCCATCATATAATTAATCTACTATCCTATATACCTCAAATGCCTCTGCAAATTGTGCTCTTGCCTCATAGCCGCGGAACATTGCCAGTCCGCGAAGAGCCTGGATTTCCATATACCTTTTTCTCTCCTGTGAGGTGTGCAGCTTTAGCAATTCTAGCTTTTTTTCTATGAATTCATCGATAGAGACAAAAAACTGAGGCTTAAATTCATGTGTGCTTGATGGGCTTTCATACATAAGGATAGTCTTGACATTTCTTGCTGCAGATAATGTAGATAATGAAGCATTTTTATGGTCCTGGTGTGTATCGTTCTTGTTATGGGTATAAATAATATCTGGATTGATCCTATCGAGCAAGCTTTCAATTATAGATATAGTTTCAATGGAATGAGCTACTCTTGTATCTTTTAAATTGCCAAAATTAATCCCATTTACACCTATGCCTTTAGCAGAGTTTTCTGCCTCCTTTTTTCTTGCGCCTGCACTCTTGTCTTTTTCTCCCTGCTCGCCCAATGTCAAGACCAGGATATATACATCATCGCCATGCTTTACATGCTTTAATAATGTTCCGCCGCAGCCATACTCAATATCATCAGGATGCGCGCCTATTGCCAATACAATTTTTCTTGACATGTTAAAGATACCCCAACAGATAATTTACATCAGGATTTAGCACATAAACAATAATAAATAAAGTTCATAATATGAAGCATTATATATTTCGCTTTATATATTTTACTGGTTAATAACAATTATTTGAGCACATCCCAGACATCGATATCATGATCCTGAGATATTGGATAGATGCCTTTTGAGGCATTTACAATAACTGCAGCCACCTGTTCACATGGCCTTCCCTTAAAATTAGTCATTCTTGTTGCTGTTCTTCCAGGGTTAACGCAATATATCTTAAGCGCAGGAAACTCTTCAGCCAATGCCTGTGTAAAGCCTCTCACCCCAAACTTGGTTGCACAGTAAGTTGTCAAGTCTTTATATCCTTTCTTTCCTGCGCCACTTCCTATGTTTATGATCATTTCATTTATATACGGCAGAAATGCTTTTGTTATTTTTATCAATCCTTCCAAGTTAGTTCTTATCTGAGCCTCTGTATCTTCAAATGTTTGGGTATTTAGCTCTTTTGTGCAACAATGCCCTGCATTATTAACTAATATATCTATCTTTTTAAATTTGCCAACAGCTGTCTTAACTAGTTTCATTATGCTTGCATTATCCATAACATTCAATTTCAGAGCATATGCTTCTGGAGAGCCGGCATCGATGCATTTTTTTAATACTAAAGATGCCTCTTCTTTATCTTTATAATAGGTAATTATGACCTTGCATTTTTCTTTGGCAAATAGGAAAGCAGTTTCTTTCCCGATTCCTATGCTTGAGCCGGTTACGAGAACAGTCTTATTTGCTAAACAAGTTGATGGCCCTGGATTTTCATTATTGCTAGTAGAGAAATCATGTTCATGTGTTTTTTTATTTTGTAAGGTATCCATAAAAGGAATGTTTTATTCCAAGACTATATATATTTATTGAGTTTTACCAGAAAATCTTTTAAACAAAAAGAGATAACTACTATATTTATGGCAAACATCCTAATCACAGGCGCAGGATCGATCATAGCGATAGGCTATATCCAGTCATTGAAAGCTGCTAAAGCATCTTCTAGGCTAAACACTAAGATTATTGCTGCAGATATATCAAAAGATGCCGCTGGCTTGTACATGGCAGATAAAGGATATGTTGTGCCAAAGGCTTCCCATGAGAAGGATTATATTGCAAAAATAAAAGAGGTCTGCTTAAAAGAAAAGATTGATATCATATTCATAGGCTCTACACAGGAGACGAAAGTTCTTGCTATGCATAAAAAAGAGATTGAGGATGAGACTGATGCGATAGTGACAGTAAGTAATGAGAAAGCGATCGAGATAAGCGCAGATAAGTGGAGAACACAGAAGTTTCTGGAACAGAATAGGTTAAATTATGCAAGATCAACTGTTGACTTGTCTCAGGAGAATATAAGAAAATTTGTAAAACAAGTTGGGCTACCTATAGTTGCAAAGCCAAGGCATGGCCAGAATTCTATCGGAGTATTTGTTTACAGGACACTGGAGGAAGCATTGCATGCAATTAATTCCTTAGGATCAAAAGATTATCTTCTGCAGGAATATCTTCCTGATGAGCATGGAGAATTCACAGTCGGAATTTTGATGGAGAGAGGAAAATTGCTGAGTAGTATTGCATTGAAGAGAAAGCTCCAGCCAAGATGGGGAGTAAGCCAGATGGCAGAGCCTGTCGATGACAAAAAGATAACTGATTACTGCGCAAAAGCAGCTGAAAAGCTTGGTGTTTTTGGGCCGTGCAATTTTCAGTTAAGGATTAAGGATAACAAGCCTGTTATATTTGAGATAAACTGCCGCTTCAGCAGCACATCACACATGCGTACTTTATTGGGAGTAAACGAGCAGGAGATTCTGATAAGAAATTTAGTGCTAAAAGAGAAAGTAAAGAAAGTTGCAGATCAGAAGAGCAAGAAAGGCAGGGTCGTGAGGTTTGTTGATGACTTCCTTATTACAGATGAGATGATGGAGAGAGTTGATTAAATGCAGATATGTAGTTACCAAACCTCATACACGCTAAGCTCATCATCTTCGTATTCTTTTGTTAATTGATTCTGAATATTTTCAAAAAGATTATTGACAACACCATAATACTCCATGTCATCAGGATATTTATGGATGATGATTTTTCTTATGTTTGCCTGCTTTAGCTTTTGTATCCCTGAAGAAACCATTTTCTCATCAGGAACTTGCCCAAGATTTGGGTAGATCAGCCATGCTATAAATTCATCTGAGCGGATAAAATTCTCATCACCAGATGTAACTCTGCCTTTAAAGCTCGTAGCTATCGGCTTTTCATGCACAGTCATGTAAAACATCTGATCAAGAATATATTTATATTGATAAGGAAGCTCCATGACTGCAAAACTATTTTTTCCGTCTTCATCTTTTTGAGCTGCAAGAGCTGAATAATATTTAGGAACATTGAACTGTGTCATGGAAAATGGTATTGAGGCATATTCAAGAATGATTAAGGCAATAACAATTATTATAAAGATATTCTTTGAGAAATTGACAGAAAATATCCTAATTCTCTCCCTGTTTCTTAAGACCATTGAAAGCAAATAACTCACAATAATAGACAATGCCAAAAACCCGAATAAGCTGAACCTTGAAGCTGTTCTCGCCATGGAAAAAAACGGCATGAAATAGACTGCAAGATAAGGTAGAGGGATGCCTATGCTTGTTTTTAGCAGGGAGATTGCCTGTTTAGGAAGATCATTCTCAAAATTCATAAAGAACTTATCCAGCCCAAGATTTGCTGCAGGAATAGTGATGATCCCAAAAAACTTCAGCACAGGGCCAAGTGATAATACTAAAAATATAATTCCTAGAACATACCAAAATCTTAGCTTATCCCTGTCAAGAAATTTTTTTCTGTAATAATAGATGCTTAGTAGAGCCAGGGCAATCACTGTATACCCTAAAAACACGCTTGCCTCTGCAGGAGTGCCTGATATATAATAGCCAGATAGCTGCTTATCTGGATTTTCTGCATCAAAGCGCTGATATAACGGAGAGACTAGACTTCCAAACATTGTCTGAAAAGGATGAGGAGTAAAGAAAGCAGCAGAATCTGCGCTAAACCAAACTGATGCAGTCAGGTCACGCTTTACACTTACATCACCAACATTTGACAATGACATGAAAAGAAGAGGAGAGGCAACCACAAGAAAAGCTGTTGAAAATACAGTAAAGCCGATAATATAATTTTTTGACAGAAGATGTTTGTGGTCGTAAAATAGATGATAAACAAGAAATATTGCTATAAAAATGACTGAGAAAACTAAATAATAGCCTGAGCTGAAATAAACCAATGCAAAGAATATTCCTGCAAGGATTGAATACTTGATATAAGGCCTTTTTTGATGCGGACTGGTATCATTTTTCTCAGATGCAGCATCCTTCATCCTGAGAAAGTAAAGCACAAAATAGGGGATAAAGCTTATTGTTGCCAATGCAAGATGTCCCTGGCTCTGGCCGATATGATATGGCGAGAACCCAAATATTATACCTGCAATTATGCTTGCTTTTTGGTCTTTTGTGATGTATTTTGCAAGAAGATATGCCCCAAATGCAGATAAAAAGAATGTGCTTAATAAAATAAGATTGTATGCTGCATAAAATGAAAAGCCTATCTTATGCATGAAAACTGCTGCAAAGATGTTGATTATTCCGTCTATGTTAAAAGAGATGTTTTTTCCGGCAGGATAATAAAGATAATCTGAGTGAAAAAATGATCTGCCTTCATCCAATGCCTTGTCTGCCCACCAGAACTGCCAGATGGCCCACCTGCTGTCTCCTCCCATGCCAGCGACTGAAGCTGAGAGATTAAAGATGAGCGGATAAGTCATTAGAATTGTCAGTACAAGAAAGAATAATGCTGCAAATATGTCAAATCTATGCAATTTTACAAAGTTAGCTGCTAAGTTAATGAGTTTTTTCATTGTAAATAGATACAAGGTTTTATGATAAGTTGATTATTTTCATTTAGGGAAATTATTTTTAGTTTATAGGGTATGTTTATAGGATATTTTGAGTTTATTATTGATCGTGATATAAAATTTATTGAACCTATTATTTTAGTTATTTTGTTAAGTTATTTGATTTGATAATTTCCCTATCTCGTAAAATCTTACTGTATTCCCTTTAATTTTGTTCTCTGCATAAAGTTTTGCATGAGTATCATTGATAACCATTAAAATATGCGACTTTGAAGTGCTCATCTTGACAATATCCCTTGGATTTTTTAGCAAGTCATCATCATATTTTGAGCTTATGTCAATGATAAACTCTTTTTTGTCTGATTTGCCCATATTCTGCAAAAATGGAGCGTATGCAGTTGTCATTGCATTTAAGTTTCCAAAATGTTCGTTGATAAACATCATCTCAAACAGCTCGCCGTAGATGATTGAATCTGGAGGAACCGAATTATATATTGTATCTTTTATTGAGCCTAGATTGGATGAATAGCCATACTGCGCCTTTGTAATTGTTATTGACAGTAAAAAAAGAATCATAACTATAAATAAGATGCATTTATTTGGAGAAAGATATGTTTTCAGGTTAAATTTACTATTGTACCTATTAATTAACCAATTGATTACATTCTCAAGAACCCCAAAATAAGCTATTAGCATCAAAGGCAAGACCGGAAACATATACCTTGTTCCGATGATAAGATTTTTTATTACATCATAATGGAACAGGTCCTGCATTCCAAAGACAATCAGAAATAGATATGTTGATAATATGATTTCAAGCTTATACTTTCCACGATAGTATATTGGTGCAAGCAACATCAATGGATATACAATTAACAACGCACCAATGTACTTAAAATAGGTATAAAATGACTTGAAAAGAACAACACTTACTCCGGAATTTTGCAGAGTATACCCAAAATTTAAAAAGCCGTTATAAGCATGTTTATTATAAAGAAGCAATAATATTAAAAATGGCACAAATGAGATTAAGAATAACAGATAATCGACTGCCTGTTTGTTGAACAGATTTCTGGAATTAAGTCTCCATCTTGTTTCTTTTAGCCATCTTAAGAACATTGCTAGCGAGAGTGCGATAAAGAACAAGGCATTTGTATACCTTATCAAGATAGCTACTCCTGTAAAAATCCCTGCTAACACCTTATCTTTTTTGTCTTCTTTGATATAAAAATAGAATGAGAGCAAAATAAAAAATATGCTTGGAAGCTCTGACATCATTGTTCTTGAGAAAAAGACGATTCCAGGAAAGAACAGGTAAAGCAGAGCAAAGTATTCATTTATGCTGAGCTTTCTTAAGATTTTGATCAGGAGATAAAACGAAGCGAGATGTGCAGCCAGACTAAGAAGAAACCCAAGCTTCCATGATATGATCGTAAACGGCAATAATAATAAGAACATCCCCGGAGGATACTTGTTTGAATAATGCAGGCTTGAGGAACACGGCTTATCATTATCGCAAGGGTCTGTGAATGGCAGGTACCTGTATTGTTGATGAGTGTCTGTGACTTTTAGCCTGCCTTGAGACAATAGATAAGAGCCGCGCAGATACTCATTCTCATCCACAAAGGTATAAAATGTAGGATAGAATGAAACGTAGATAATAACATATAATATAGCTGCTGCTAGCAGAAGATATTTCTTATCATGCCGATTGTTCAGCACATTATTGTTTTTCTTATATTTTGCCTGCATAGTATACCTATAATATATCTATAATCTGCCATTACAATATAATTTATATTTTAGATTTGATTAATCTGATTTTATTAATTGAATTAATCTGATTTAACTAATTTAGATGCATCCTTGCCCAGATTAAAGAGTGCATCTATTGCGCTCATGAACGGCATAAATCCATGGAATTGCTGGTTATATTTTGAGCAGCTGAATTCCTGATATTGCAGATCAATATTTTCTTTCCTGAATAATGCTTCATCAACATAATTCTTTCCACCCTGGCCTGCAATATATTTATCAGCTTTGAGCTTTTTGCATATGTTAACAAGCCTTAATGTGCTTTTGCCCTCTATGTTTAGCTCCGAGCTGAAAACAAGCCGCGTATTGATGTTTAGGTCCTTCATCAGCTGCCTTATTATTTCCATGTTAAGGTCAACAAGCTTCGTCCATGTTTTCCCATAGATTTTGATGTAGTTATCCTTATACTCTTCAAAATGCTCTGCCCTGGAATAATTCAGCTCGATTGATTTCCAGTGTTTTTTTGCCCAGAACTGGAGATTATCTATCCTTACCTGGTTGATCAGATCGCCTTTTGAGAACGTCACTGGAACTGTAAGCCATTGCCAGCCTTGTGAAGTCTTTATCTTATTCCTGTTAAAGAAATCATTTTTGGTGTATTCAGCATCATCAAGGATTACAAATATATCAGCATCTGCCATCTTATGGAAATATCCAAGCCACGGCAGGTAATTCGGCTGGTGTATAGTGACGGTTATCATTTTAAATCTGATTAATTTTGATTTAATGAACCAAGATAATGCAAAAAAGTATTATTGAGCGCATCTTCAAAGCGATATTTTGGCTTCCAGTTTAATAATTTACTGGCTTTTGCGGTGTTTAGAACATACCTAGACGGCTCATACTTTAATGGCCTGACCAATGTTCTATCCTGGATAACAGAAATATCCCTGATCTTATTTTTTTTTGCCAGAGCAATGATTGCACCTAAAATACCTGATATCTGAAGATTGTAGCTTGAAAGATTATATGTCTCGTTTAATATCTTGTTTTTTCCTTCAATGCATTTAACAAACGCTGCAATAAGGTCATCAACATATATGAAATTCCTGTATGCTGATAGATTGCCTACTTTAATCTTCTTTTTGCCTGCTGCTATCTGGGACATCACCGAAGGGATAAAAAGTGAAGGCTTTTGCCCATGGCCAAAAACATTGGCAGGCCTGAAGATAATGTAATTGATGCCATGATTAGCATGATATTCCCTGATCAATAGCTCACATATCATTTTAGAGCGTGCATAGCTGTCTGATGGAAAGATGGCTGTTTTCTCATCCACATATTTTTTATTGGTATTAGAATAGATTTTTTCTGTAGATGCAAATATTAGGATGCAGCTGGGATTATTCAACCTGATATCCTCTAAAATATTTAATGTAGAATTTATATTATTGAAAAATGGCATTTCAGGTGCGTTGATAAAATCCTCTGTCACGACATTTCCTGCAAGATGGATGATATAATCAAAGTTTTTTGATATTCCTTTGGATGGATCATGAGTTGAGAGATCTGCCTTGATAACCTGCGCTTGAGAAGATTTATCTCCAGTGAGTTTATTTGCCCCATTATTTAGTTTTTTATCTGGCAACGTCTTTTCAAGGCACGCTGCCTTATAGCCTAAGCCAGACAATCTATTGATAAGATGGCTGCCTATAAAGCCAAAGCCTCCTGTAACTAAGATTCTTTTCATCGTGAATTTTATTCAGACTAAATTTATCTCATTGAAAATT
The DNA here is from genome assembly GCA_016180275.1 of Candidatus Woesearchaeota archaeon. Classification (GTDB taxonomy): domain Archaea; phylum Nanobdellota; class Nanobdellia; order Woesearchaeales; family UBA10200; genus UBA10200. The sequence goes on along the minus strand of JACPBN010000045.1, from coordinate 4,692 downwards.
TATCTGCATCTTGGTTTAATGCGCGTTCAATGGGCATTTTGCAGGAACTTGACGTCTGCATCTACCATCATGCTTACAAGCTCATTAAACTTTACTTTTGGCTCCCAACCCAAAGCTTTCTTTGCCTTAGACGAATCGCCCAATAAAAAATCAACCTCAGTTGGCCTGAAATAGCTTGGATCCAATTCCACTAATATTCGCCCTGTTTTAGCATCTACTCCCTTTTCGTCCAATCCCTTGCCTGTCCATTTGATAACTATTCCAATTTCTTGGAAAGCCTTTTCTGTAAACTCCCTGACTGAATGTGTCTCTCCTGTTGCGATCACATAATCTTCTGGCTTTTTCTGCTGAAGCATGAGCCACATTGCCTCAACATAGTCATTTGCATATCCCCAATCACGCTTGGCATTAAGATTTCCAAGAGATAATCTGTCTTTAAGGCCTAATTTGATTCCTGCAACCCCAAGAGATATTTTTCTGCTCACAAAATTCTCTCCCCTTCTTGGAGACTCATGGTTGAACAGTATGCCGTTGCAGGCAAATAGATTATACGCTTCCCTGTAGTTGATGATTATTGAATGCGCATATAATTTTGCTGCTGAATATGGGCTGCGCGGATAAAAAGGCGTATTTTCTGTCTGTGGAACTTCTTTTGCTGCACCATATAATTCACTTGTAGATGCCTGATATAATCTGACATCTTTTAATCCCAATGATTTTATCGCCTCTAATAATCTTAGAACGCCGAGAGCATCTGAATTTGCAGTATATTCAGGAACTTCAAATGAGCATTGGACATGGCTTTGGGCTGCAAGGTTATATATTTCGTCAGGCCTTACATGAGACAAGATGTTATAGATGCTGCTTGCATCTGTCATATCCCCATAATGAAGGCATAATTTTTTATTTCTATGCTCTTTATCCTTATATATATGCTCAAGCCTCTGCCTGTTGAAATAGCTGCTTCTTCTTACCAAGCCATGGACTTCATATCCTTTCTTCAGCAAAAATTCAGCTAGGTAAGAGCCGTCTTGTCCAGTGATTCCTGTTATTAGCGCTTTTTTCATTTTTTTATTTATCTTTAGGATTATCAGTTTAGTATTTTCATGATTTTTTTATATTATTATATTATTTCACCGTTATTATATCTTTTATTTTTTTATCATATAATTAAAATCTTTATTTAATCCTGTTAAAAAATTCATCAAACTTGCGGGCAATATACTGCAACTCTTTTTCTCCTAATTCAGGATGGCATCCTATGTAAAAGCCGTTATTATTTATATGTTTAGCTATCGGATAACGCTCTTCAAGGCCAGCTCCGAATAATTTTTTAAGATATGGCTGGTTTACTAGAGGAAGCATAAGCCTTGTCTCAATATTATTTTCTTCAAGAAAAAATGTCAGCTCATCTCTGTTGGCAAGCTGTTGTGGTTTCCCAAGGAATTGCGGTTGCTTTATGACGATAGGAAACATCATAAATGAATGCTCTGTGCCTTTTAAGATTGTGGGAAGCTGTATAAATTTCTCCCACTTTTTTAGGTTATTGATCAGGAAATCTGCATTTTTTCTTCTTTTATCGATATTTGTTGCAATGTTATCCATTTGGGCAACTCCTAAAGCTGCTTCAAGCTCAGTTATCCTGTAGCTATAGCCTTTTCTTATAAATGAGAATCTTCTTTTCATTATCATCTTTAATGATTCTTTGCTCTTATTCTTGTCATCGTCTATAGAGATATAGATATTATCCCTGCCGTGATTGGCTAAGCTTCTTAACACTACTGCAGCCTCATCTGAATTTGTCAAAGCCAAGCCGCCGACTCCCGTTACAACAATATGGCAGGCATAAGTAGAAAAGCACCCTATATCCCCAAATGAGCCTACTGATCTGCCTTGATACTTTGCAAATACAGTCTCGCACGAGTCTTCTATGATCCTTAAGTTATATTTGCTGGCTATTTTCATGATAGGGTTCATATCTGCAGGATGCCCGAATAGGTGGACCACCATGATAGCTTTTGTCTTAGGAGTGATGCATTCTTCAATCTTTTTAGGGTCTATGTTGTAGATATATTTATCAACATCCACAAACACAGGAGTAAGATTGTTCTGCAATATCACATTTACTGACGCAACAAAGGTTATTGCAGGAACTATAATCTCATCTCCGTCTTTCCATGCTCCTAATTCCTTTAAGGCAGCAACTGCTATCTCAAGTGCGCTTGTTCCGCTGTTGCATACTATGCCAAACTTGCATTGGTGCAGTGCAGCAAACTTAGATTCAAATTCCTGTGAAAACTTGCCATAGCTCAGCCTATTATTATTCAGTGCCTGATTGACAAGCTTCTTAGCCTTCTCAGATATATTCACTGCGCCTACACCGATCTGAAAATCTATCTTTTCTGCCTTTTTCATGCTGTGATCAGACCCTCATCATGATTTAACACATACTGCACACATCTGAATTTATAAACTTTTTTATGGTATTAACCTCTTCTATGATTATAATATTCTAAAACTATTTATATCCCCTGCAACTAATGACTTTTATGGTTGCGAGCATAGGCATCGATATAGAAAAAGTAGCAAGATTTAAAAAAATCTGTAGTGATAAAAATTTTATGGAACTTGTATTTACCAAAAATGAGATAGCGTATTGCAATTTTAGAGATAAGCCATATATTCATTTTGCAGGGCGTTTTTGCGCAAAAGAGGCCATCATCAAGGCATATCCTAAAAAAATACATTTTAAGTCAATAGAAATCTGCAGTCTGGCATCAGGAAAGCTTCAGGTCAAAATTAAAAAAAAGATCAATCACAAAATAATGTGCAGCATCTCTCATACAGATACATTAGCCATTGCGTTTGCAGTTATGGTGCGTTAGGCATTGAGAACATTTACAGTTAGTTCTCGGTTGCTATACAAGAACACCGCCGCCGTTTATAGGGATATTTACGCCATTAAGATAATCTGCATCATCTGATAATAAGAAGCATATTGCCATTGCCACATCCCTTGGCTCAGCGACCCTCTTCATAGGGTTCTTATAAGCAGCTAATTCTATCAGCTTAGGCGGAAAATTTGAGATTAACTCAGTCTTGACTATTCCAGGAGAAACCATGTTAAATGTGCAGTTGTTATTGGCTAGTTCCAATGCCATGCATTTAACAAACCCCATCAGCGCGTATTTCGCAGTCACATAATAAGATAAAAGTGCAGGCGGGCTTCCGATGCATGCTTCAGTCAGCAGGATTACGAATCTTATTCTGTGATTCTGGGTTATTAATGGCGAGAGAGCTTTTATTATACTGAACAATCCCTTGACCTGAACCTCTATCTGCTCTTGAAATTCACTCCAGGCAAGATCCAATGCCTTTTTATGTGTTATTTTTGGAGAAGCGCTGTAAACAACATAATCGATCTTCCTGTGCCTCTTAAGTATATTGCCTATGATGTGTGCTATGCCATTTTCATTTCTTAAGTCCATATTATAAAGTTCAGCATCTTGCATTCCTGCTTTTTTGATCTTCTCTATTAGCTTTGCTTCATTTGACAGATAAGTAAGACATATCTTATTCTTAGGTGCTAAGCTGTTTTTATCATCATAGGATAAGATTTTAGCTACCTCAAATCCTATGCCGCCTGATCCGCCTATTATCAAACCAACTTTTTTATCTGCCTTATTATTTTTCACCATATCATTTTCCCACTCTTCCATTTGAATAACTTATTCTGATGAATCATGTGATAGTAAATATATGCTTATCTGTTATTTTTGCTTTCTAAAATCTGCACTGTTGCCTCACCAGTTAACACAATATCCTTCCCTGCAAATATGTCTGTTCTTATTACTATTGCCTTGATGCTGTCTATCTTTTTGATTATCGTTCCTTGCACACTTAATTCATTGCCTGGATACACCGGCTTTTTAAAATTTAATGTTTGCGAAAGGTATAAATTCTTTTTTCCAGGGCATATCATTCCCAATAAAGATGAGAATAAGCTTGCTGCTAGCATGCCATGTGCAATCCTGCCATTAAACTTCGTTGATTTTGCATATTCTTCTTCAGTGTGCAGAGGATTAAAGTCTCCTGTCAGCTTTGCATAATTATCTATATCTTTTAAGGATAAAATCCTTGAGAATTTAAATACTTTCCCCACATTTATATCTTCATAATTAAGATCATTTAGCTTGAGCATTTTTCTCTCCTGTTGCATGATAGCATACTCTCAAATTTGATAATTTCTCTTTTATCACCGCAATACAAAATACTAGTCATCTATTCCTTTAGTAGCACCAAGCTTTTTTAGTATGTCTTTTATATCCTTGTAATTCTTCACAGACATCACCTGATCCATCGTAAATTTAATGCTGAAATTCTTCTCCAGTTCTGATACAAGCATAAGTGCATTAAATGAATCCCATGAGCTCATATTCTCAGGAGATGATGCATCATTTAGCTTCTGTTTTTCTATTCCTAATACTCTTGCAACAATCTCTCTTAGCGTTTCCATTCTATTACCTCTGCAAGTATTTCCATCTCTTTTTCTTGCCCTATATTAAGATAGTATGTATATTTGCCATTCTCTGCTCGGTCTAATATAAATCCAAAATCAGTATAAAAAGCTTCTGCAGGCTTATTCTTTTCAGTCTGTATAAAAGTCCCTATTATTTTTGTAATCCCATTTTT
>JACPBN010000044.1 GCA_016180275.1 Candidatus Woesearchaeota archaeon | reverse complement strand
TAGTCTATCAATTGTACGGAATAACAGAAGAGGAAAAGAAGATTATTGAGGAGACCTTGAAGTAATACTTAAACATACTTCAATATAGGGCTTTCATACTTTCTGACCGGTATTAAAGGGAGTTTTTCTTCTATAATTTTTTTATTATAAGGTATTAGCAATTTTATTATTAAATAATTCCTATAATTTTTAAAATCCAAATTAACTTCTTTTGTTTCTTCAAGTATAGCTTTAGGAAACTGTTTATCCATAGCTTTAAAGAAATCATAGGCATAGAATATTTCCAATCCTATCAAATTATTGGATTTGTCTATATCAATTACTATATCTTCATCTATCTCTACACCATATAATTCAATATGCTGCTTCATCAGCTGCCTGTACCATGCATAATTATTCAGGGAAAGCAGCCAATAGGACATTCTTGTATCCTCATCAGGTGCTTCATTTACTCTCTCAAAGAAGTATTTTGATTTTAATGCCTTGACATGGCCTTCAAGCAATTCCATGTAACCGTGCTCAATAACCATGTCATACATCCATTCTGGCTGCACTTGGTGCAATAATTCCTCTGTCAAAGCATCGACTATGCCATAATCAGGATGAACTCCAAAATTTAACCCATGATTATAGGTAGAATCGTAAAAGTTTTTGCCTGCGCCCAATAAAAACAATTCTCCAGGGATATGCTTATGATAGAAGGTGTATGCAATTGCAAGACCTTTACTGGTTGCACCATAAAAATCTGGCTGCCTTAGGATGTATGTATTAGTGCCATTTTCCTGAGCAAATTCTATCAGCCTCTCAAGCTGACCACTTGCTTCAAATTTGATCATCTCTGTCTTTATATCTTGCATGCTCTGCAATGCCTGTTCAATCCCATCAAGCTCATCTGCATGCGCATAATAAAACCCTTCTTCTAATTCCATCGGCTCGCCAACATTCTCTGTTGGCCTGAAGATCATATAATTTGTTCCATTGCCGCACTGCTCAGGAAAGAGGTAAATCTCATCGCCATTGAAGCTAAAGCTTGCATCTGGAACATGGTGCTTTGTCTCAACATCATAGACAGGAGAATAAGCTATTGCAATATTTTCAAGGCCTGCTAAGATATTATCTGTTTGGGTTTCAGTATTTGTTATGATTGTTTGTTGGGTTTCTTTTTTACCAGCAGCTCCATAGTTTCCAAAACTAATTCTATGTGAATAAGAATCAAGGGCGTAATTAGAAGTATGTGTAAGATTATAATTAAGGTAATTAGATGTAAATGTGTTATAATTTGCTGCAGCAGTTGCTGCTCTGTCTGCTATCCTTTCCTCTAACCCCAAATTTGCCATAAATCAGAGAAAAAGACGACAAATATAAAAAATTTGTTGAATTTATAATCAGATAGGGATAAAAGCCCTCAAGAGCCATTTCATTATGGGCAAAAACTTAATCTTGCCTTTCATTCCAAACCATTCATGGTATTCTTCTGCTTCGTAGTCCAATGTTATCACTAATAAATTTCTGCATTTGAGGTCACTGCCTGCAATAAGCAATGCATGGATCTCACGTTCTTTAGTCTTAAGCTCATCCATCTTTTGGCATACCTGGATCAATTGCTCTACGTTTTGTTTTCTTTTGACAACAAAGTCCACTTCTTTGCCTTTTACATCCTGCCAATAATAGATCTCTGTGTTAGGATCTAATTTTTCCTGCTTCTTTAGTTCTATTGCAGTTATATTTTCAATTATCTTTCCAATATTCTGGCTAAATTGGAATCCTATTGCATTGGAAAGGCCGACATCAATTGAATAGACTTTTCTTGCTGCTTTCTCCTGTTCTTTTACTTTAAAAGAAAAACGCTTTATGAAAAATAAGAGATTAACCTCTTCAAAATATGAAGTGAATTTTTCTATGGTGGCTGGAGATAAGCTTAGGTGCTTGCTCAACGAGTTGAAAGTTATCGTATTTGAAGCGTTAGTCAGGTAAAATCTAGCCAACGACCTTAGCTTTTGAGATTCATGTATATTATATCTTTTTTCAATGTCGTTTACAAGTATGTCATCGAAATATGCAAGCAAAAGCTGCTTTTTTTCTTTGCTTAGCAGAACTTCTGGAAATCCACCATACTCAAATAGCTCATTTAAAGCATTCCTGATCTCATGAGATCTTGAGATAATATCCAGCTTATCATTTAGGTGTATTTGCTTAAATCCTAAAATCTCACTCAGGCTTAATGGAAAAATGAATATGTCTAAATGCCTGCCTGTGAGCAAAGTTGCCAGCTCACCATGAAGCATCTTGGAAGATGAGCCTGAAATAATTATTTTCGCTTTGCCTAACTCATGCATGGTCCTGACCCATCTCTCCCAATTTGGAACATTTTGGATCTCATCAAAAAAAACAAACGGCATCTTATCAGGCATCATTAACTCCAGATATATACTATAAATTTCATCTAAAAGCTCAGGATAAAATTCAGTAAACCTTTTATCATCAAAATTAACCATCAGGATATTTTTCTTATCAATCCCTTTTGCTATCAGCTTTCTTATCATCTGCCTCATGAGGTAAGACTTTCCAGAGCGCCTGACTCCTATAATGGTTGTAGCAACATTTACATCCAGATATCTCAGGCAAAGATCCACATAGTTATCTCTGGGCTTACCGCTTTCTAGGTTATTCTTCCAACAATTCCAGTCATTTAATATCTCAGCCAGGATGTTTTTGTCCATTTTATCCACCAGATTAAATAAATTTAACTAAAAATACTTAGTAGGATATACAAATTTAACTAAATATAGCTAATCTACTATATAAATCTTGCTATTTTTAGCTAATAGTTACTAAAATACTTCAAGAAAAAGACGACAAATATAAAAAATAGAAAAAAACTAATGGTGTTTTGCTTTTTTGCCGATATCTACTGTATGGTGTCCACCTGCATCGCCATGTGTTTCTGTACTTGGACCATACCAGCTATGCCTCTTTAAATAACTATCAGAGACATCACCCTGGAATTTGGTTCTAAGCAACTCCTTAGCTTCCTCTAATTCAAGTGGCCTCTTTATCTGGTGTGGATCAACATGTGTGTATTGTATCACAGATTCAATATTCTCATGTTTAATATTGCTTGTAATTGATTCATCAAATTGTTGCTGCATCTGCCTATGTACTTGAGCCATCAGACCATCATGAACTTCTTTGGAATACTTTGCCCCATATTGACCGATCTGTCTTTTTAGTTGGGTACCTGTCATATTTATGTATGCTTGCAATAACCTATCTGCCTTAATTGGATCTATGTCTTCACCTTCTGCTTCATCTTCTCCGTGAGCACCATGCTCTTCATGTTCACCTGCCTCAGAAAATGATTTTTTTGCTCGCCTTATATAAAATTGCAGCATTCTTTTGACAAATTTATCTCTCATTCCTTCATCTTCTAATTTATTAGTATCAACTTCTCCTTTCTTATCCCTTATAAGTTTTGCAGCATAAAGAAATGCTTCATCATGCGCTAATTGGGTAGTATCTAGAACACGCTTTGCGCTTTTGTAAGTTGTTTCTGCATCATGAATTAGGTCTTTATGCCCGCCGCCATGACCTCCACCATGCTCACCACTTGAAAAATTTATTGTATGAGAACTATGACTACCGGCAGCATCACCTGTAGAAGTTTCAGTATGTCCACCTTTTTTTGATGTAGTTGCAGTCATATGATCATCCAATGTTTTTGTTGACATTTTTGTAATCCTCTATCGTTTATATATTTTTTGGTTTTATATAAATTTTTGCTATTTTTTAATGATTATAGCTTTTGATTTATGATTTATCCATTAAAACCACTCTTATTTTAAGCAATAAAGTAAAGCTTATATTTAAACCTTTCGTTATTTTTGTCACTTATAAGAGGTAAAATAGTAATAGGGCATATTATGTTATTTACACTCTTTAATAGAAGATTAGTATATATCATTTGCTTAATGCCCATTACACATCTGCGACAAAAAAGTCTTAATTGTTATTTGTTGCTGACAAGTTTAGCTGTTGGTTATATATTTTTCAACCTCTATATTCAACTACAATAATATTTATAAATACACCATTACTTTAAAGTGACAACAAGAGAGTTTTAGGCAATAATTTATTATTTTAATTTAAGAGGGAGACTATGAATAAAATATTAAGAAATCTGGCATTAAGTATTTTCTTAGTTATATCTTTGATTGCAGTTGGAAGCATAGTCACTGCATTCAGCTTTTCTGCTATTACACCAGCACCACAATCTCATGTCCAGAATACGACTGAAGACAAATTAATAGTCCTGTCAAATTTTGCAAGCAATGACACAACTGGATATTTTAAAGCATGCAATAATTCTGAGCTTGTAACAAGCTTAGTTGGCTCTGGTCATTTAACAAATTTCAGTTTTCACCCTGCAGCTGGTTTTGTAGGCACTTCAGTATGCAATATTACAGCAACAAACAGCACAAGTAATTTATCACAATCAGTAAGCATAGCAGTCGCTGCGCATAATGCAGATGTAACTTTAACCTCGCCATCAAACTTGCTTTGGCTTAAAAATTTATCAAGCAGCATATCTAATACTTTTACAGTAACAAATTTCGGCAATGTTGCATTATCAGTTAATTTATTGGCTGAGAATTGGGCAGATGCTGCAAATGCAAGCAATACAATTTCTAACTCAGTTGTTGCCTTAAATACAACAAGCTTTAACCTGGCAGTTGGAGAATCAAAGCCTGTATCAGTTACACTGGCTGGAATTTCAAATGCTCAAAAAACAGCAAATTACACAAGCAAAGTAAATGTAACATATAATAGCAGCTCAGCAAATAAGACTGAATCAGTAAATTTGGCATTGCATGTCAGAGATGCTGTTACACAATTAACACTGCCAACAAGCTTTAGGCTAGGCATAGATACACAAAGTCTTGGAAGTAATGCATCTGCCAATTTAACTATTCAAAACACAGGTGATACTGTATTGGCTAATGTTGCAGTATTCTCGACCGCAGATGCAAAATATAATATTGCATTTTCCCTTAATAATGTAAACTTCACTAATACATTAAATTTTTCTACAATAAACCCAGGAGAAACTAAATCTGCAATAGTAAAAGGCGTTATACCTGTTGATTTAATTGCAGGGACAAAAACAGATATAGGAGACTTAATTATAACAAGCCCTAACATTACAGGTAATACATCAATAACAGACTTCTATGTACAGCCAGTTTCAAAGTTGAGTGTAGAGGAAGTAGAAGTTACATTTACAGACATACAGAATAGAGAAAAAACAGACGAGATGACATTGACAGGCGATAGAATCAACGATGTTCAAGCTGGAAAGCCGCTTAGAATAAAAGTCAGATTAAAAAATGATTTTACAGATGCTGAAGACATTGGGATACAAGACATTGATGTTACGGCAACAATTGAAGACATAGATGATGAAGATGATCTTGATGAAGAAGTTTCAGACATAGATATAAATGCAGAAAACACAGAGTCTGTTGATCTGAACTTTGTTGTGCCGATTGATACTGAGAAAGATGTATATGATGTAACGATAGAGGCAGAAGGCAGAGATGAAAGCTCAAAAGCCAGGCACAAGGTTGTGTTTAAGTTTACCGTCGAAGTTGATAGAAAGGACCATGAGTTAGAGATAAAAAAGATGAACTTGCTTGACAGCCAGCTTTCATGCAAGAGAAACACTTTACTGGATGTGGAAATTGCAAACATTGGATCTAAAGAAGAAGATGAAGCTGCACTTGAGATAACAAATGCAGATTTGGGAATAAATTACAAGAAGACAGGAATAGAATTAAGCAATGATTACAAAGAAACAGACAGCAAAGCAAGATTTTCTGTGCCAATTAGCCTAAAAGACACATTAAAGGCAGGAACATATCCAATAAGAGCAAAGCTATTTTTCAGCAATACAATATTGGATGATATAAGAGATGTGCAGCTCGTTGTGCAAGAATGCAATCCTCAGGCACAGAACCAAAGTGCAGCACAGCAGCAGACAACTCAACAAACACAGCAGCAAACTGCACAGTCACAGCAAAACGCTCAAGCAGGGCAACAACAGGATACACAAAAACAAACAACAGCAACTCAGGCAGAAGAAGGCAAAGAGCCGGTATTTATTGATGAAGAGAAATTTTCATTGAAAGACAGCAGCTTTTATGTGCCTGTATTAGTAGTCGGGTTTTTGCTAGGATTAGGCACTGTAACTGTGCTGGTAAGCATGCTGCTGATGCCTAAGCATTAAATAGCAGGCATTGGCCACAAATTTTTTAAATTCTTTTAACTTACTTAGGCTATTTTAGATGCTCTATGTAGATATTTTGTATTTGTTTAGCTACACTAAAATCAAAAGCGGTGGCGACTGCCAAATTATGATGAACACAAATCAACATAACATAGCCAAGTTGCGACGGGCAATGCCAGCTAATTAAACATCGAGAAGCACAACAGATAATATTCCATTAACACAACCACTATCAAAGCGTAGAGGAGGAGCAACTCATTGATGCTCTAAGCTAGTGTTCGTCGGCAGTCGCCACCGCTTTTGAACAGATTATCACATGAGCTAAACAAATACGATATTTTTAATGAATCATATCAGGGGGCAGCATGAAACTATCTTTTCACGTAGATAAATTTATCCGCAAGGTAGATTTTGATTTAATAATAATATTTTATTTTCTATGCATAATTTTGTTTGGAAGCACTTTTTTTTTGCTATCATTTACCAGCGAGCATGGAATTTACGATTATAATGGAAGAATTAACACAGATATTACAGGATATGTTGATGCAATATACTTTAGTTTTGTTACTTCAACAAGCTTGGGTTATGGGGACATCAGGCCGTTAGGCGTCTCAAGGATATTTTCAGTCATTGAGGTTGTCTTAAGCCTGTTCATATTTGGGATAGCAATCTCAAAAATATTTTCAGTAAAGCAGGAAAAGATCTTGAGCGAATTATATGAATTCTCATTTCAGGAGAAAATTACAAGAATAATAACAGGGCTGTATAATTTCAGGGCAGAGATTGACAGTGTGATACACAAGTTGAATGAAAAACACTTAACAAAACATGAGATAGAGGACATCATGGATTATATTGAGGGAAATCTTCATGCATTTACAAGCTATCTGATTGACATAAATAAGATCTTGATGCAAAAGGAAGCCAAGCTAAAAGGCAAATCAGCATCACAAGGCATTGGAAATAACCTGTCAGAATTTAAAGTCAATATTATTTTGGACAATCTGCGCAATTCCATGGAAAAGATTGAAGAGCTTATAACAGCATTAAATGAGAAGAAAATTTTATGGAAAACTAAAGTCATTGTAAAAAATTTAGAGACAGTATTTGGGCTGATAGATGGAGTATGCATAGACTGCATTAGCATAAGGCATACCAGCATTCACAAGACAATTATGGAGTTGAGGGTGCATGCTGGCATTGGGAAGAGATAAGTTTTTTACTTTAAAGTACTCATTTCCATAACATTTAAATATAAGTAAAGTATTTTTCAGTTTAATAGTTTTATTTATCATATACTGAAGGTACACTGTAATTTTTTATCATATATTTGTGGGGGGAATAGATTGGTGGTTAGAAATAGATTTGCATTAATAACGTTTTTTTGCATTGCAATAGTTTTCTTAGCAATTTCTGCAGTTAGTATATCTGCAAATGTGTTTATTAACGAGATTATGCCTTCTCCGGCAAATGTTGACTGGGATTTAAGCGGCACAGCTTCTTCAAGTGATGAGTGGATTGAACTGTATAACAATGGCTCTCAGGCAATTAATTTAAGCGGATGGATATTGAATGACACGCTAGGCACTTCAACTACTAATTTTGTTATACCTAATAATTACCCATTGTTGCAGCCAAATAATTTTAATGTATTCTATAAGGCAAAAATAGGCAGCACATTTGCAACCCAGATAACATTAGACACTAATGGTGACACGGTTAAGTTATATAATAATACAGGCAACCTAATTGATACAATAACATATAGTTCTAACCCAGGCAATGATATTGCGTTTGGCAGAGAGAGAGAAAATTCCACTATTTTAAAGAACTTAACTTATCCTACGCCAGATAGGCCGAATGGCAATTGCACTATACCAATAGAGAATCTATATCTTGTCAGAAATACTGTACTGTGTAATGGCAACTATACATTTGCATTAGGCGGAGGTAATTTGCTTGTACTATATGCAGATAATTTAAGTTTGGACCTGAATGGCGCAACATTAAAAGGAGATGGCACAGGATTTCCTATCTTATTATTGGACAGCACCACATTAGTTAAAAGCAATATAAGTGATGTAGTAATCATGAACGGCAAATTAGATAATTTTGATACAGGCATACTAGGATTTAATACAACCAATGTTTTAATCAGCAGTTTGGAAATAGTAAATAATAAGGATAGTTTAGGGTTTGGAGGAATTGGCATTGACTTAGCAAATTCTAAATCCACTTTTGTATTAAATAGCTATTTGGCTAATAATTCTGCTGCAGGCATAACCGGATTTAATACATTACAATTAACAGTGTCAAATAGTGTATTTGAAAATAATACTTATGGCCTGGCACTAAACTATTCTTTAGAGAGTGTTTTAATAAGCACAGTATTTAAAAAGACAAATGTGAATGACATATTATTAAAAGATAACACAACATTGTTTTTAGCAAATACGACTTCAATTCCTTTAACTGAGAATTCAACTGCATTCACACAAAATTCAAATTCTCTTTTATTCTTTGAGCAGTTTGTTACTGTAAAAGTAATTGACAGCAATGGTCCGGTAGAAAATGCTTCGGTACAGGTAATCAATAGTATAGGAACTACAGTTATAGCTAATAAAACAAATGTAACAGGAAAAACACCGCAGAATAGAGTAGTAGATTTTCTAAGAAATGCAACATACATAACATCATTAAATAACCACACTTTTAAAATAAATTCAACTGATCCAAAACATTTATTTTTGCAAGAAAGCAAAGCGGTTAATTATTCAGGCGAATATGCATTTATATTATTATTCGAGCAAGTTAAGCCCGGTATGCAAATAACTTCGCCATCAAACAGTTCAATTGTTAAAGGGGTTATTGATTTTAATGCATCTGCTTCAGATAATGCCGCATTGGAAAATGTTTCATTCTATATTGACAATGTACTAAAGCAGACAAACTATTCCAACCAGACAACAGGGTTATTTACATTTAAATGGAACAGCTCAGAAGTTAATGATAGTAACCATATTTTAAAAGCGGCAGTATTTGATTCTGCTGGCAATTCTAATAATACAGAGATATTAGTGCAAGTAAATAATGTAAATTTAGCACCTAACTTTTCATCTGTTCCTGCACAGCCAATATTCATCGCTGAAGATAGCACAATCTCATTCTTATTAGGCGCAACTGACCAGGATCCAGGAGAGACATTAACATTCTCTAAAAATGTGACATTTGGAAGCTTGAATAGTTTGAATGCAACTGCAACAAATTTCACATTCACTCCAAATAATTCACATGTTGGATTAAATAATATCAGATTTACTGTAGCAGATTCTGGCAATCTTACTGGAACATTTGATGTCTTAATTAATGTGACAAACACAAATGATGCGCCAACCATAACCAGCACATCTGTAACCAATGCAACTGAAGATATTTTATACACTTATGATGTAAATGCTGCAGATGTTGATCCAGGAGATACATTAATTTTCTCACTTGTCACAATGCCTGCGGGCATGACAATAAACTCAAGTTCTGGCTTAATAACATGGACACCTGCAGATTTACAAACTGGCAATAATAATGTGACTGTCAGAGTAAATGACAGCTCAAATGCAATTGCTGAGCAGCAATTTACCATTAATGTTACCGCAGTCAATGATGCTCCTGTATTTGCTCAATCTCTCCAGAATTTGAGTGTAAATGAAGACAGCTTGCTTTATTATGATGTTAACTGCACAGATGAAGAAAGCACTAACTTAACTTATTATGAAAACGCATCACAATTTGCAATTAATTCTGTATCCGGAAACTTCACATGGGCGCCAACTAATAATGATGTTGGAAGCTATAAGGTTAACTTTATTTGCAGCGACGGGCAGTTAAACATTTCACAGGCAATTACTGTTACTGTTGCAAATACAAACGATGCGCCTGTTCTTAATACTGTTGGCACAAACAATGTTGTTCAGGCAGTTGAAGATTCTGTCGTTGCATTTTCCTTGACAGCAAATGACGATGATTTAGTGCATGGAAGCTCTGCTGGAGAGAGCTTAACTTATACTGCAAATGACACTCGCTTTACAATAACGAAGATAAATAATACTCTGGCAAATGTTACTTTATTGCCGGTAAACAGTGATGTGCCAAGAGTTAATGTAATGTTCAGAGTAACTGATATAAGTAATACAACTTCAACACAAATAGTGCAGGTTAATGTCACAAACACAAACGACGCACCACAAATAACTTCATTTTATCCTGTATTTGATAACCCAAAGATAAGTCAACTTGGAAGACAGGGATTTAATGTGAGTTTAAATGATACTGATATGTCAGATATTCTCACCTTAACATGGGAAGCAAAAGATGCTAATAATAATTCTGCTTTAGGCTATTTAAGCATTGGATCTCCTGATAATAGGATAAACTTCACTGCAAATGGCACAACAGGAAATTTTGTAATAAAAGTTACAGTAAAAGACCTTAGTAATGCAACCATAACAAAGATATGGGCACTAACAGTGGCAGACAAGCCAGTAGCTTCTACTTTTGACACAAGTTTGACAACAAATTTCAGCGCAATTGCTAACTTAAGTGATGTGGCTAATGTAACGCTAGGTAAATCTGTTAGTGGACAGCCTGCACAAGTGCTTGGATTGGTCAGTTTCAAACAAAATTTGAATTTAAGCAATGTAGTTGATTTGGATAATTTCGTAAACATATCAAAAGGATTTGTAAGAATTGATAGCAAGCAGCTGCCCCAGCTAAATAAGTCTGCCAAATTAGTTATGCAGGCACTTGACTTTAAATCTGCACCAATATTAAAAGTAGATTTAGAAGATGGCAGCGGATTTGTTAACTGCCCAGCAGCCTTATGCACAAACCTAAGTTATAACGTAAATTTGACTAAAGACGGCTCTGGGATATTAAGCTTTGAAGTAACACATTTTACATCATATCAGGCATCTTCTAATACAACAAACCAAGCGCCAATAATAATTTCTTCTCCTGTGCTGACAGGCAAAGAAAGAACTTCATACCAATATAATGTTGTTGCTGTTGATCCCAATAATGATACCTTAACTTATTCATTATTATCTTCTGTATCCGGAATGTCAATTAATAATGCAACAGGCTTAATTAGCTGGACGCCTGATTTTAGCCAGAATGGAACATATAATGTAACTTTGAGAGCAAGCGATAGCAGCTTAAGCGCAGAGCAAAGCTATAATTTAACAATTTCTGCTGCAAGCAGGCTTTCAATAACAGAAATAAAGCTGAAGATAGATGATGATGAAGACGGAGATAAGAAAGACGCATTAGTTAATGGCGCAAAATCACGTGACATTAAGCCTGGGCAGAATATAGAAGTTACAGTTAAAATTGAAAACCTGTTTACAAAAACTGATTTTGAGATAAATGATGTTGATGTAGAAGCTGTAATAAAAAATATAGATGATGACGATGATTTGGATGATGAAGATGAGAACATTGACCTGGATGCAGGAGATGAAGAGAAAGCAAAGCTTAATTTTGAAATCCCCATATATGCAGACAAAGGAGAATATAAGCTAATAATAACTGCATCTGGCCGCGGCAGTGACGGGATTGATTACCGGGATAATGCAACTGTATTTTTAGTTGTTGACAAAAAAAACCATGAGCTTGCAATTACAAAAGCACTTCTATCTCCGCCGACCCTAAACTGCGCATATGATACAGTGCTGCAGGTAGTTGCGAACAATCTAGGCAAGGATGATGAAGATGACGGATTACTGGTTATAGAAAATTCTTTATTGAATTTGAGCATTAGAGAGTTGCTTGATTTGGAAGAAGGCACAGGAGACAGTGATGATGACAGCACATATTCAAAATTTTATCCAATTAAGCTCAGCAAGGATCTTGAAGCAGGAACGTATGACATAAGGTTATCTACATATTATGATAAGGCACATCTGAGCAAAGAAAAAACTGTGCAGCTGGTTGTTGAAGATTGCTTAGAGCAAAAGAAAGCAGAGGTAAAACAGACAGTCTTAGAAAAAACAGAGAAATCAGAAGATGAGGTTGTTGTTGTAGAAAAATCTGCTGAAAAGATGATGGCACTGGTTCCAGAATTAACTGCATTTGATGCAACTCAAGAAGAGATTGCTGATACCTCATTCCAGACAACGCTGATAATAATTGCGCTTATATTGTTAACGGGAATGGGAATATTGTTGGTTGGAGCTTTGGTTATTAAGCATTAGTAAAAATATAAATTGTTTTCTTTAAAAAAAATATTTAAGAAAAGTTAATAAAGAACATAAGCTATTTCTATAATTAAGATGAAATTCATTGATAAGAATACAATTAAGCTGGATAAAGTAAAGACAGAGCTAGATGAAGTTGCATTTAGATTCTGCAGCATAGTTGAAAAACATACAAGATATGTGATCATAAGCGGATATGTAGCAATCTTATTTGGCAGATCAAGAGCAACAGAAGATGTAGATATGTTTATTCAGCAAATTGACAAGAAACAGTTTGATGGGTTATTTAAGGAGTTAAAAAAGAATGGCTTTGAATGTATTACTGCATCTATGAAACCAGCATTTGAAAATTTATCAGAGGACATACCGATAAGATTTGCCGTTGGCAAGATATTTATACCAAATATGGAAGTTAAATTTGCGAGAAAATTGGTTGATGTTAAATCTCTTACTGAAAATTTAAGAGTGATTACCTCTTTTGGCCATGTTTACGTTTCATATATAGAACCGCAGATTGCATTTAAAAGAGTCTGTTTAGGCTCTGATAAAGATCTTGAAGATGCACGCCATCTTGAGAAGGTTTTTGAAGGCAAGATTGATAAAGAAAAGATTAAGAATTATCAAGCCTTGTTTAGCAGATAAGTTTTAATATTTGAAAGGCATAAGTGATTAAAATGGCATATTTTAATAAGGAAAAAAATAGAAAAGAACGCTTAAAGTTTGTTGATTTTTGGGCAAATTATGTTAGAACTCATTCTGATAAGGATTGGAGCAAGCAGCAAAAAGTGTTGATAGATAGCCAAATTCAAGGCGCAAGAAAGCAGTTGATAAGCTTAAAAGATTATCTTGAAGTAATAGATGGGAGTAAGAAGCACATAAGAAAAGCTAGATTGATTTAATCGATTTCTCTGACATAGTAGGGAAACTTATTCTTTGTCATAAAAAGTCTTGCATTTGACTCAGTTTAATATAGACAATTCTATGGTTTGTATGACTTTTTTTTGGAATTGTCTTATTAGATAATTCTGGACAAGTTGTTATATATCCTCCAGAATTACCTATAGTTTGTAGATATCATGCCAAAAATAAGATATATTTATAAATTTTTAAGGATAATTTTAATACTGATAGAATGTTTAATAGATAGTTTTTGCCAGCGTCGTATAATCCGGTATTACGGCTGACTCGAAATCAGCTGTCCGCAAGGACTTGCAGGTTCAAATCCTGCCGCTGGCGTTCGGCAGCGGCGGTTAAACGCCGACTATGTCCCCACTATGGGGACACAAGCCTTTTAAATTGATCATTCTTGGAGGTTATACAATGGCAACTGACATATATGACTACAAGAAACGGCTCGCTATATTTGAAAGGCGTGCTTTCTCCATTCACCTAACGAACAAAAGAAAAAAACTCCGCGGAAATCAAAGATTACCTTGCCTCGCCTACTTTGTAGACTCGGGTATATAACAGGAATTATGTTCAATCACGAGAACGCCTTTAATGTAAAACAATCAAATCTTATTTATAAGTGGTTGGCATTCCAAGAAAATTATTTCTTATTTCTTTATCTAAATTGGGAGCATGAGTTCTCAAAGCTTCTGACCATTTCCTTAATAACTCAAGTTCTTGTTGGTAATTGGATTTAGATAAAACCATCCATAATATTGGAGAAATTGAACCATCTATTTCATCCGGCCTATCTCTTAATCTCTCCGTTTCTCCCAAAAATGCTTGAATTGCAGTTTCTGGATAACCCATTAATCTTCCATATTCCCTATGGTCTCTATCAGATTTAGCATTTAATAATCTATTTAATGTCCCAATATCTTGTGCAACATACACTGGTTGTTCTTGGTAACTTATTTTTGGTATTTTCTCAATGGCTTCTCTTGGAAGATATTTTAATAATGGCCATAACATTTCAAAGATTGGATTCAATTTATCAATGCGATAAGCTTCAGCAATTTTATATGGAAGGCCCGTTTCATCTAGGGTTTTTACTAAGTCATCAATAACATGTGGGGGGATATCTTGAACTTTCCTCCAAGAGCCATTATAAGAGTTCCCCCAAATATTAAACTGCGCAGCAGGCTTTAATGCAAGATAAGTCAAAATTAATTCTGATCTTGGTGCTTGTCCAATTCTCAAATTTTCAATTCTTTCAATAATACTCTTCTCAACCATACTGCTTATTATAAAAGAACCCCTATATAAATCTTTCGATTTGTAGTCACTTGATAGTAGTTTTTATTTTGTAAAATCGGCGACTTTACGAAGATAGAGACAGTGCATCATCATTTATCAGCATCTGAAAACGAAAAGTTTATATACTTTATTCTATGTAGTAACTAAAATGGTTATTATACAAAACAAAATATCTAAGCCAAACGTATCTAAGAAGATTGTTGACAATCTAAGGGCAAAAAAAGACAGGATCATCTCTAAGGAAGAGGTCTTCCAGGTAATAAAAGATTACGAAAGGATATACCGGCAAAAGATAAACATCCTTAGCTTATGGACATATTTAAGGAAAAGCAGATATATCAATAGGGTACTGGGAGATTATTATTACATCTATTCATTGGAAGAAAGGCATGGCCATTACTGCAGATACTCAGAGGAAGAATTGGTTTTTCTTGTGCTTCAAAGAATTAATATATGCTGGTATCTTGGATTAGAGCGTGCATTGATAGAAAACAAGGTTATATGGCAAGCCTTAAATCTGGTTCCTGTAATAAATGCACGTTTTTCAGGCAATAAAGTTGTGGGAAATACAAGATTTAAGTTTATAAAAACCAAGAAAGACAGGTTTAATTTTGGCATAATGGAGAAACATACAAACAACAATGTGAGATACTTTTACTCAGATTTAGAAAGAACTTACCTGGATTTCCTTTATTTTGGCTCATATGAAGGAAAAGACATAAAATCCCTGATAAAAAGCCTTGATTTCAAGATCCAGAGAAAAAAATTAGGGAAATATGCAGGACATTATTCAAAAAAGATAATGAGGTTATATGGTAAATGCTGAAATAATCAGGCGATTTGTAGCGCAGATAAAAGAGAAGCATACTAAGATAAATGAGCCTATTATAGAAAAGGATTTTTATCTGACCTTGATCCTTAATGATATCAGCAATGAAATCAAAGAAGATAAAGAATCTCCATTTTCAAAGCTTGTCTTTAAAGGAGGAACTTTGTTGACTAGGGCGCATTTAAATTACCATCGCATAAGCGAGGATCTTGATTTTACTTATGCAGAAAATGAGGGATTGGCAAAACTTTCTTCAAAACAAAGGAATAAGCTTATCTCTGGCTTCACAAGCTTTCTCGCCAGGGCACTTTACAGCATTGCAGGCAGATACGGCCTTGATTTTTCGCAGGATAAGTCAAATAAAAAATATTGCAATGTGATGGACAGAAAGAATGTTTATCTGTTCAGGATATATTACAGCCCTGTTTATGGCACAGAAAATTTTATCAAGATTGAAGTTAATTTCAATGATGAGCTGATTTATCCGGCTAAATTCAATGACATACGCCATTTATTCGATGATGAATTGGTAAAAGATCTGGAATTTATCGAAGGGATAAAGATCAGGATAAAAAATAATATGCTTTGCTATGACCTAAAAGAGGTTGCCTGCGAGAAGATCAGGGCAATCTTGACAAGGCCATCAATAAAAGAAAGGGACATTCTTGACCTATTCCTTATCTCAAAGATAATCAATGTAAATATGCTGAAAAATAAGCAGATAATCAATAAGATAATAAGCAGCAGATCTTTTATCAAAAAACTTCCTGAAAAGATAAGAAACAGCATTGGCTCGTTAAAGAAAAAAGATTACACCTTGATAGAGGAGAAAGATAAGCTTATCCTGATAGAGATAAAGGAAAAAGAGTATGCAGGATTTAAAGAGGAAATTGTGCCGGTTATAACTGAAATAGGTAGACAAGCGCTGTTAGAATTGGAAAATCCGGGCAAAGAAGAATACAACTGACTAATTTTATTGCAGATGCGGCAGATTATGCCCAGGCTGTTTTGGCTGATGCTCAATTGCAAGTTTTCTATAGATAGATCTTTCAATTGTATTTCGCTGAACCAAGTCTATCTCTTCAATTATTTCAGCAAGCTCAACCCTAAAGAAATAATCATCTGTCTCAAACTTATAGCAAGGCTCTTCAGATAATGTAATGGTCGTATTTTTATCAAGATTATATCTTTTAGCCTGAAAGAAAAGATTACGTCTTATGTTTGGTCTTGGGGCAAATTGCTTAATACCAAAATATCAGTGGTAAAATAGGTCAAACCGTTAAGAATGGATGCTACCTCATCAGCGATATCTCTGCTAGTTCCACTAGGATATGTTGCTAGTAACATGTAATTTATGCCATTTTGTTTAGCTTCTTGAGCAAGAGCAATTAATCTTTTACTCCCCTTTATATTATCCATGCCTTCAATCAAAGAAAGTTCTAACTGAGAGGGAGTTCCAACCATTTTACGAATTGTTGGTAATTCTGTTTCAATTTCTTGTTTTGAAGCATTACAATAGAAAAATCCATATGCTTTTCTAACTGAGCTTTCTTTTGTATTTGTCATACTGATACTATATCTTAACTAGCATATAAACCTTTCGTTTTGTAACTACTAAAAAGAGACAATAACCTTTTTATTAAGCCAGTCCAAACTCTCCTTCCGCTTCGCTTCAGTCGGGACGTTGCACTAAAATCCAATCCCTAACGGGAGAGTTTAACAGGAACCGATGTTTAGTGAAATTTGGACTGGTTCACTAACGCAACATTTATTAAGATATACACATAAATCAAAGCATTATGAAAATAAGAATATTTGTGACGGGCGGAACTTTCGACAAAGAATACAACGAGTTAGATGGCTCACTTTTTTTCAAAGATACACACCTGCCTGAAATGCTCGCACTCGGGCGGTCGAGTGTTCCTGCAGATACTCGCACTTTGATGATGATTGATAGTCTGGATATGACTGATGCTGACCGAGAAACAATCGCCTCAAATGTTCTCAAAGCAACAGAAGATAAAATCGTTATCACGCATGGCACTGATACTATGGTGGAAACCGCCCAAGTGCTCGCTAAAAAGGTCAAAGGCAAGACCATCGTTTTAGTCGGCGCCATGATTCCATACAAATTCGGAAGTTCAGATGGTCTTTTCAATCTTGGTGCGGCTCTTGCCTTTGTCCAAACTTTACCGGCAGGTGTGTATATCGCTATGAACGGACGCTATTTTAAATGGGACAATGTCCGCAAAAATAAAAAAGTTGGAGAGTTCGAGGAAATAAAGTAAGCAGTCCCGCCCGTCACTTTTTCTGAGGTGAGCCAGTCCAAACAATAGCTAGCATTTATGCTTGCAACTGCCCGCCAAAACTTGTATTCTTTCAATGGAATTATGCTCGCTAAAATTAGGCGGACATTGCCTTAATTTTTATGTAAGAAGTTTTAGAGAATGCAACAGCCGTGGAAGATTTCGGTTTTTTAGACCATTTTTAATAACTTCTTAGTAGTTAAAAGTAGTAATATTTATAAAGCAGAAGTGGTTTTCTATAAGGGAATTAAGGTATTTGTGAAGCAAGAACAGAATTTGCAATCGCTGTCACTGGATGTTTTAATAGATTGTATCCCGATAAGCCTTTGGAGTAAATCATCTAATTTAAAAAAACAAAAACTAAACGTTGATGAAAAATGGTTGATCGAAGGATTGAAGAAATATTCAAAAGCTACGCTAAAAAATTTGAGCCATTGGAAAATGGGATATTTGGCTATTTTAATGGCTTAACAGATCCAATGCTGAAAGTCCGAGCAGTAAATTTAATTGATGGTAAATTATTTCTTTCTAGTCCTCAAATAGCTAAAGGTTATAATTGCACACGTTGTGCACTTGAAATGGCCGATGAGCTAAGAAAGCTAGGATTGCAGGCTAAACCAAAATATGTAATGAGCAGAGAAGGTTATCAGCAAAGCTATGTTTTAGTATTTGATCCTGAAACCGAACAATGGGTTCAGATGGATGCAACGCCTTGGTTTAAGAAGATCGGGACGCTGCATGAAGAAACTGGAGATCTTAAAACTGCGCCTAATATTGATTTAAGTTGTCTTACCATAGGCAATAATGACGGCCAATTTGTTGCTACTCGGGTTCTTGAAGATGGCTCATTTTTAGATGCTTATATAGCAGGAGGCTATTCTTCTACGACATCGCATGTTGAATTATTGAAAGAAAAAATACCGTCTGAGCGTATAACTCCCGATGATTTTTCTACACCTTACTATAGTTTTGTTTTGTTTGTAAGGCAAGGTTACAGCTCAACAGAAAAACTAACAAGCTTCGCAGGAATTTATTTTGATATATTAGACAGCACTAAAATTGCGCAAGTAAAATCTCAATTAAAAGAGAATGAATGGCTAGCTAATCCAAGAGAATGCTTAGAAAAATTAATAGAAGCAGGTGCAGCAAAAGTTCGCGTAGAAAGATATCTGGATGATTTGATAAATAAATGGAGAGAATCGGTTGGAATTAAATGTGAATTAAGTGGAGAGACTTCATTTGATTACCTTAATAATGATACAAGATATGGCACAACTAAAGAGGTAAGAGATTGGCTATTAGCAAATTTACCAGTTCTAGCTAACGTTGTCTTTAATGTCGGACCAGAGTTAAGAACATTTGACAATGAAGCACTTGAAGTAAGTAACAATGTATTTATCCCATTAGTCATCGAACAAATGCCGAGGTATAGAGACTAGATTAAAAATAAAAAAACAAAAACGTGATAAAAAATGACAGAAACACCCCGATTAATCTACATCATACACACTAACGAAGATCATGAAAGAGTTTTAGAGCATGGAATTAATGATATTCAGTTTCCTCAACTTACACAGATAGTTGATGAATGCACAAGAGAAGCAGGAAATCCTGCTGTCTGTTATCTTGTGCCTGAGCATAAGGTTGATACTCTTGGAACAGGCAGAGTTTCACCACAGAGATTTAAGTATTGTCATCGTAGAGAAATGTCTGATGATTTTAGTTATGTATACCATAGTGAGAGAAGAGAACCTATGGGACTAAGAGGAAGAGTTATATGGGGAGGAGAAGGCGATACTTATGATGTATTTCATAAAATATTAGAGGGAAATCATCCTAGCCTAAAACAGATGCATGCAGATAGTAAAGTTGGCGTCATAGTTAATTTTGCAGAGCATTATAGATTAGTTACTCTCTTAAATGTATTTGGCTATGCGGTAAAACAACGTACGCACTTTATTGGAGATGGATGGAATGTTCCAGAGGGGAATTAAATGCCAGACCTAACACAAAGAATCATTGAAATTGAAAGAAATTTGCTGGAAACAGACTCTTCTTTTGAGATTGCAAAGCAATTAAGAAAGAGAAAGCCTGACAAGGAAAGAATCCGTGAAAGTTGTAAGATTTATGGGGAAAATGCCAATCAATTTATTGGGATAGTTGAAGAAACTAATATGTGTGAGATTTCTCCAGAGCATCCTCTTAGAAGAGAAAATGCCTTAGCATATCTTGCTATTGGTGTATTTACACATGATTTAACAACACCTGTTACAATATCTAGTAGTTTTGCATCTGGGCTTGAACAGGTGCTTGCAGGCAGCATGGAAGTAGATAGATTTTTAAAAGATAAATATTCCTCTTCATTGTCTTATGAAAATGTCAGAAATATCTTAGTATTGCCTGCATATATTTTGTCAGGAGATAAGAAATTTTTGCCTGCTATTAAAACTCAATATGTTCCTGATATGCTTAAATCAATGTTAGGGACAGATGTTGAAATTTCTTATGATTTTTCCGGAGCTAAAAAGATATCCTTGGATAAATATTTCATAATCTTGCAGCTGGCAAAAAACGCAAAAAAATATGCTAAAACCAAAATAGATGTAAAATATGAAGTTAAGGATGGATCAGCTACAATAACTGTCTCTGACACTGGAAACGGCATCCCAGCAGATAAGCTGCCAGATTTATTTGGAGATTATACAACTGAAGGCACAGGATTAGGTTTGCAGATTGTAAAAAAGCTTGTTGATATGAAAAAGGGGTATGTCAAAGTGGATTCAACTCAACCTACAAAAGGAACTTCCAGATATGATACTAGGACTGAAGAAGTTTCGGCAGCTGCTCAACATAATCAAGGTACAACATTCAGGGTTTATTTGCCAAAAAAAAACTGAGGAAATAAAAAAATTATTCTACCTGAACCACATCTGCTTCTCGCGTAAATTTGAAGAGATAGAATTAGGATTCTTGACAAACTCAGCAACATCCTTAACATCCTGCTCTGTGTTGATGCGCCTGAACCAGTAATTTTTGCCTGCAGGATTTCCAGACTTATTTCCTGCAT